>NZ_LTCZ01000436.1:0-129501 GCF_001583455.1 Rhodococcus sp. LB1
GGTGGCACCGGTGCCACCGTCGTGACCGGAGATCAGCACGACGTCCGCGTGCGCCTTGGACACACCGGCGGCGACGGTGCCGACACCGACCTCGGACACCAGCTTCACGTGGATCCGGGCCTGCGGGTTGGCGTTCTTCAGGTCGTGGATCAGCTGCGCGAGATCCTCGATCGAGTAGATGTCGTGGTGCGGCGGCGGTGAGATCAGCCCGACGCCGGGCGTGGAGTGCCGGACCTCGGCCACCCACGGGTACACCTTGTGCGCCGGCAGCTGGCCGCCCTCACCGGGCTTCGCTCCCTGCGCCATCTTGATCTGGATGTCGGTGCAGTTGGTCAGGTAGTGCGACGTGACACCGAAGCGTCCCGACGCGACCTGCTTGATCGCGGACCGCCGCCAGTCGCCGTTCTCGTCCGGGGTGAAGCGGGCCGGGCTCTCGCCGCCCTCACCGGAGTTGGACCGGCCGCCGAGGCGGTTCATGGCGATGGCGAGGGTCTCGTGCGCCTCGGCGGAGATGGAGCCGTAGCTCATCGCACCCGTCGAGAAGCGCTTGACGATCTCGGTGGCGGGCTCGACCTCGTCCAGCGGGACGGGCTCGCGGACGCCCTTCTTGAACTCGAAGAGGCCGCGCAACGCTGCGAGGCGCTCGGACTGGTCGTCGACCAGCTTCGTGTACTCCTTGAACACCTCGTACTGCCCGGTGCGCGTGGAGTGCTGCAGCTTGAACACCGTGTCCGGGTTGAACAGGTGGTACTCGCCCTCACGACGCCACTGGTACTCGCCGCCCACCTCGAGCTCGCGGTGCGCGCGCTCCTCGGGACGGTCCAGGTACGCGTTGGAGTGGCGAACCGCGACGTCGGCGGCGATCTCGTCGAGACCGATGCCGCCGAGGCTGGACTGCAAGCCGGTGAAGTACTCGTCGACCAGTTCCTGCGACAGGCCGATGACCTGGAACAGCTGGGCGCCGGTGTAGGACGCCAGGGTGGAGATGCCCATCTTGGACATCACCTTGAGCACACCCTTGCCCGCGGCCTTGATGTAGTTCTGGATGGCCTTGTCGAGGCTGACGCCCTGCAGTTCGTTGTTCTGCACAGCCTCGTCGACGGTCTCGAACGCCATGTACGGGTTGACCGCTGCCGCACCGAAGCCGATGAGGAGCGCCATGTGGTGCACCTCGCGGGCGTCGCCGGCCTCGACGATGAGGCCGACCTTCGTGCGGGTCTTCTCACGCACCAGATGGTGGTGCACGGCCGACGTCAGCAGCAACGACGGGATGGGCGCGTACGTCTCGTTCGACTCACGGTCGGACAGGACGACGAGGCGTGCACCGCCGGCGATGGCCTCCGACACCTGGTAGCGGACGTCGTCGAGGGCCTTGCGCAGACCCGCTCCGCCCTCGGCCACCGGGTACAGACCGCGGACGATGACGCTGCGGAAGTTCGGGAATTCACCGTCGTCGTTGACGTGAATGAGCTTCGACAGGTCGTCGTTGTGCAGGATCGGCTGCGGCAGGAAGATCTGCCGGCAGGACTCCGCGGTGGGGTGCAGCAGATCGTGCTCGGGGCCGATGGTGCCGCCGAGGCTGGTGACGACTTCCTCGCGGATGGCGTCGAGCGGCGGGTTCGTGACCTGCGCGAACAGCTGCGAGAAGTAGTCGAACAGCATCCGCGACCGCGCGGACAGCACGGCGATCGGGGTGTCGGTACCCATGGAGCCGAGAGCCTCGGCGCCGGAGAGCGCCATCGGCTTGACGAGGAGGTTGACCTCTTCGTTGGTGTACCCGAACATCTGCTGACGCAGCACGACGCGCTCGTGCGACATGTAGGTGTACGGGCGGTCCGGCAGGTCGTCCATGTGGGTCAGACCCTGGTCGAGCCACTCCTGGTAGGGGTGCTCGGCGGCCAGTTCCGACTTGATCTCGTCGTCGCTGATGATGCGACCCTCGGCGGTGTCGACGAGGAACATGCGGCCGGGCTGCAGCCGGATCTTCTTCACGACGGTGGCGGGGTCGATCGGCAGGACGCCGACCTCGGAGGCCATGACGACGAGGCCGTCGTCGGTCACCCAGAGACGCGAAGGGCGCAGGCCGTTGCGGTCCAGGACGGCGCCGATGACGGTGCCGTCGGTGAAGCACACCGACGCCGGTCCGTCCCACGGCTCCATGAGCGACGAGTGGTACTGGTAGAACGCCCGGCGTGCGGGGTCCATGCTCTCGTGCCGCTCCCAGGCCTCCGGGATCATCATCAGCACGGCGTGCGGCAGGCTGCGGCCACCGAGGTGCAACATCTCGAGCACCTCGTCGAAGCGCGCGGTGTCGCTGGCGCCCTTCGTGCAGACCGGAAAAATCTTCTCCAACTGTTCGCGGCCACCGAAGATGTCGCTGTCGATGAGCGCCTCACGGGCACGCATCCAGTTCTCGTTGCCGGTGACGGTGTTGATCTCACCGTTGTGGGCCACGCGCCGGAACGGGTGGGCCAGCGGCCACGACGGGAAGGTGTTGGTCGAGAAGCGCGAGTGCACGAGGCCGAGGGCCGACTCGACGCGCTCGTCCTGCAGGTCCAGGTAGAAACCCTTGAGCTGCGGAGTGGTCAGCATGCCCTTGTAGACGAACGTCTGGCTCGACAGGCTCGGGAAGTACACGGTCTCGCGACCGGGGCCGTCCTTGCCTGCGCCTTCACTGCCCAGCTCGTGCTCGGTGCGCTTACGGACCACGTAGGCGCGGCGCTCGAGGTCGAGTCCGGTGAGGGCGTCGTTCTCGCTGCCGATGAAGATCTGCCGGAACGTCGGCATGGCGTCGCGGGCCAGGGCGCCGAGCGACGAGTCGTCGGTCGCGACCTCACGCCAGCCGAGGACCTTCAGGCCCTCGCTCTCGACGATCTTCTCGACGGCGTCGGCTGCGCGCTGCGCGTCGGCCTTGCTCTGCGGCAGGAACGCGATGCCGGTGGCGTACGTGCCTTCCGCGGGCAGCGGGAAGTCGACCACGGCGCGGAAGAACTTGTCCGGGACCTGGAGGAGGATGCCGGCGCCGTCACCCGTGTTGGGTTCGGAGCCCGCGGCACCACGGTGCTCGAGGTTCACCAGCGCGGTGATCGCCTTCTCGACGATGTCCCTGCTGCGGCGGCCCTTCATGTCCACGACGAACGCGACACCACAGGAATCGTGCTCGTTCGACGGGTGATACAGCCCCTGGGGGCCTGGAAGTTGCTTCATACCTAGCCTTCGTATGCCAAAAGATGCACCGACGACCAGCAGCGCTGATGGCCATCAACTTGCAATGCAGGTGCCGTCACGACGTGATCGGCACCACCGATCGGCTATCGCCCTTTTGCAGCACGCTGGGTGTGGTCCTCGCACCGGGCGACGTGGCTTTTCGGTCGGGTCGGACTTTCGTGGGTCCAACGTGTAACGAAAACGATAATTCAGAACCCCCGACGAAACACAACTTAGGTTGGCCTATTTACCCTCTGAACTGGGCATTGTCGAGGGCGGACCTCGTCCGACTGCACTGAGTACATGTTAAGTGAGAGCGCCGAGCACCGCTGTAATTCCCGCAGTCGGATCGAAATCGAGATCCGGGACGGTGAGTTGGTGAAGGATTACACCGTCCAGGTAGTCGGTGACCACCACTGCGTCGGAAGCCGGGTTCCTCGATCCCACGAGTTCCAGCATCTCCGCTCCCCATTCTACGAGTGCGCGGCGTGCAGATCCGATCTTCGCGTCCAGTCCCGGTGTCACGGAGGCCTCGACGAAGAGCGCGTAGCGGGCACTCGTGCGCACGCGGTCCGGACCAGTGGAGAATCTCACGAACGCAACCAGCGCCTCGACCAGCGCATCCGTGCCGGCCGGCCGGAGGTGCGCGAAGTTCTGCCAGTCCTCCCGGTCACGTTCGACGAGCCGTGTGACGATCCCCTCGAGCAGCGCGCCCCGGCTGCGGAAGTAGTTGGACGTGGACCCCTGGGGCATCCCGACCAGCTCGTCGACGCCCCGGTGCGTGAGGGCCCGGACCCCTTTCGTGCCGAGAAGCGTGATGGCGGCGTCGAGCACCTGCTCCCGTTTGTCTGCCATACCCCGACACTACAACGGTAGTAAATTCACTACACCCGTAGTAGCGTGATGGTCATGACGCACTCCGCAGCAGTCCTCGGCGGCGGCATCGGCGGACTCGCCGTCGCCCGCCACCTGTCCCGCGCCGGCTGGCACGTCGAGGTCTTCGAGCGTGCCGACACCCTGCCCACGTCGGGCACCGCGCTCGGCATGTGGCCCCAGGCGCTCGACGCGCTGGACGCGATCGGCGCAGGTGACCGAGTGCGCACGCTGGGATCACCCCAGCACCGCGGTTCGCTCCTGCGCCCCGACGGATCCGTGATCGGCACCATCGACAACCGCGACCGCACCGCCTACCTGCTGTCGCGGCCCGCCCTCCTGGCCACACTGGCCGAGACCCTGCCCGACGGAACGATCTCGTTCGGCACACCCGCCCCCACCCTCGACGCGCTGACGGACCACGACGTGGTGATCGGCGCGGACGGTCTGCGCAGCCCCACCCGCCGACAACTGTTCGGCGAGAAGTTCGAGCCACGGTACGTAGGAGCGACCGCCTGGCGCGGGTGGGTACCCGGACATCGCGACACCGTCAGCGAAACCTGGGACACGGACGCGCTTTTCGGCATCACCCCGCGCGACGGCGATCTCGTCAACTGGTTCGCGTGCGTCCGCACCGACGCCGGACACCCCGGCGGCCTCGACTACCTCCGCTCGCGGTTCGGGAACTGGCACGCCGACGTCCGGGCAGTACTGGATGCCGCCACCCCCGACGCGATGCTCCACCACGACCTGTACGAATCCCCTGCACTGCCGTCGTACGTGTCGGGCAACACGGCCCTGCTCGGCGACGCAGCCCACGCGATGGCGCCGAACCTCGGCCGGGGCGCCTGCGAGGCCCTCGTCGACGCCGTCGCGCTCGGCCGATTCCTCACCGCCGACACCGACATTCACACCGCGCTGCACCGTTACGACCGCACGCGGCGGCCCGCGACGCGGCGGCTCGTGCGTGGATCGCGCGCCATGTCCTCCCTCGCGATGACCGGCCGTCTCCGTCCGCTGCGCGATCTGACGGTGAAGCTGGCCGCGGGCCTGGCCTGACCGGAACGCGGGGGCGCGGGAACGCTTGCCCGTCTGGTACTTTGCCGCGGTAGGGGGACGAGAAAGAACCGGGGGCGGTCATGGGGGCGGTGGACGACGGCTGCGGCAGTGCGCCGGCAGCACGGACGTATCTCATCGGGGAAACAACACATCCACCTCGTCGGTGGAGGCATTCTGCTGTGCTCGCTTCCCTCTTTCGGTGCCTCTGAACTGCACCACTCTTGCGTTTGCTTCGTCAGCACCAGTCCGTTCGATCACCATGTCCGTTCGACTTCAGGAGTCCAAGACTTGAGAATCCGCATGCGCGCTCTGGCAGCCGCGATTTCGGTGTCCGCCGCCGCACTGCTCGGTGCCGCGACGGCACACGCCGCTCCGACCACCCCGCCGTCCACGTCGCAGCCGGGCGTCACCGACCCCCAGGCCGCGCCCACCACGTCGCAGCCCGGCGTGACGGACCCGACGACGCCGCCCACCACGTCGCAGCCGGGCGTCACCGACCCGGCGGCTGCGGCCGCGACGACGCCCGCTCCCCCGCAGGCTCCGCTGGCGGTGCCGGGTGCCGAGACGGTTGCGCCTGCTGCTCCGGACCTGGCAGCGCCCACCGCCGAGGGAGTCGTCGACGAGGCAGTGGTCGACGAGGCACCGGCCGCCCAGCCCGCGACCGTGTGGATCGACCCCGACGACATGCCGAGGGCGCACCAGGCACCCGTCGCCCCCGCCCTGCCCGTGCCGACGCCGGTGGTCGAGGTGAACGCGGCCGCCGACACACTGGTCGGCGCGGTTCCGGTGGCCGTCAACGGTCGCCAGTACGGCAACCCCGAGGGATACGTCGGCACCATCGGCTGGCGCGTCGGTGACGCCACCGGCACCGCGGGCATCGCCGTCGACCCGTCCTCGCCGACCGCGGCCACCGTCTCCGCGTTCTCGGCCGATTCCAATGCCGAGCACCCCACCAACTGGTCTGCACCCGTCGACGTCACACCCGTCGCCGCCGCGATCGCGGATGCGGCCCACCGGTACCCCGCCTTCGGGGAACTGGTCCAGACGATCGCATCCCTGCCCGCACCGCAACTGCCGCAGCTGCAGTCCACCGACAGCGGTCCGGCGACCACCACGATCGGCGGCGTGAACGTGCGCAGCCAGGCGACGCTGCACGTGTGACCGATTCCCTCGCGTGGAGCCCGCCAGGGGTCGGCTCCGCGCGAGGGAATGAGGTGTGGAGGATTCAACTGTGACAGAACCGCCGAACAGGGCACCCCTCGACCGCTTCTCACACTGGTTCCCGCCCTTCGCGTCGGCCCCGGCACCGCGGTCGACGGCTCCTGCCGCGGAAACCGAGCAGCAACCCCCCGCTCCGACGTGGCTGACCCCGGGCGACGAGCCCGATCCCACCCCACCTGTTCGCGGTAATCAGAGGCTAGTTGTCGCCGGCGCCGCCGCCGCGGTGATCGCCGTGCTCGCCGGTGTGGTCGCCGTGATCGCCTCGACGTCCGGTGATGCGAGTGGAACCCCCGTCGCCGCTGCCGATTCGGGCTGGTGCGTCGAATCCCGCGACGGCTCGACGGTGACCGGCAACGGTCCAGGCGGGACGTCCGACGGCGTCGCCGCGATCCTGGGCTTCGACCACGCGTACTACGTCGCACGGAGCGGCGCGAAGGCCCGCGAGGTGGTCGCCCCCGACGCGCCGGTGGGGTCCGCCGAGACCATCCAGGGCGGCATCGATTCGGTGCCCGAGGGCACCGAGCACTGTCTCGCCATCACCGAAACCGAACCCGGCCGCTACGCCGTGACGCTGTCGGAACTGCGACCGGACGGGTCGGCGAAGAAGTACGAGCAGGTCGTGACCACCGCGGACCGCGACGGTCGTACGTACATCACATCCATTGGAGACGCGAAGTGACCGACCAACTGCTGCAGGCACTTCCGGTGTCGACGCTCGTCCTCGGGGCGTGTGGAGGAGCCGGCGCCACCACGACGACGCTCGGGCTCGCCAACACCGCGGCAGCTCGCGGCGGCGCGGTCGTGGCCGTCGACGCGACACCCGCGGGCGGCGATGTCGCCGAACGCGGCGCCGACGCCGTGCTCTCCGTGAGCGGCCTCGAGCAACTGGTGGCCGCCGGCCCCGTCGCGGACGACGTGTTCGACGGGTACTGCTCCCGCACGAGCGTCGGGACCCGCATCCTGAACCGGATCGGGAATCAGACCGCGTCGGAACGTGAATTCCACACTCTCACAGGGTCACTACGCGCTCGCGGAGTAAGTGCCGTCCACGACCTCGGCCACCGGTTGCGTGCCGCGTACCTTGCGCCGCTGCTGGCCACTCCGTCGCCCATCGTCCTCGTCGTGCCGTGCCGGGCGGACGCGTTCAACCGTCTCCGCTCCGCGTTGCAGTCGATCGGTGACACGCTCGGCGAACCCGGGCTCGCCCGCACCGTCGTCACCGTGTCGAATCAGGACGCCACCGGCTGGCAGGTCGACATCGACCTCCTCCGCGAGTACCTGGGCGGACAGGTGTGGGGCATCGAGACCATCCCCTACGACGAACATCTGGGCATGGGGATCGTCATCGATCACAGCAAGCTGGCACCGGACACCCGGGCCGCGTACGAGCGGGTGTCCGCGGCAGCGTCGGCCATAGCCGAAGGTCGTCCGGAACGGGTCTGAGACATCGCGACCTCTACCTACATCCGCACACCTTTTGGCCAGCTTCACACGCAATTCGTTCGTTGCCAGGATGGTCGTGAGACACCGGGCAACGAACGCGGGGAAGTGGAGCCCGACATGATCGAGGCAGAGTTCGGACTAACCCCCACCGGCAGGCGCTCGTACCCGTTGGCCTACCGGATCGAGTTCCTGCGGCGCTGGGACGAGTGCATCGAACGAGGCGCCAAGGCTCGGCTGATGAGGGAGAACAACATGGACCGTGCCACGGTCCAGGCGTAGCTGAAGGCCCGCGATCGGGGAGAATTCACTGCAGCAATGGTGACCGCAGCAGAGAAGTCGAGGAGCCGTCGGATGAACAGTCGTGAACGGGCGGAGGTGGCCAAGCTCCGCGCGGAGAATGAACGACTCAAGGAGAAAGTCGTTCAGGCGGAGGCCGCGCAACAGATCTTGGGAAAAGCATTCGAGCTCTTGCAGGGGATCACCGAGCGCTCGACGGAAGACACGACGGAGATCCCGCCGGCCCTGATGAGCGCGAGCGAGTACGCGCAGTGGCTCGCGCGCAGAAAGCTGTCCTGATCGACGCTGTCACCGCCCTCCATGCAGGCCGGTATCCACGTCGCCCGGGCGAGTGCCCTGCTCGGTCTGGCCCGGTCGAGTTACAACCGGCTGGCCCATAACTACCAGCACTACCAGCCGGTCGAGCGGCCGATCCCGCACACCGATCGCTCTCAACCGGCGGCGTTGTCGGAGACCGAACGGCGGGTGATCATCGACCTGATACTTGCCGAAGAGAATTCGGATCGGTCTGTGGTGCAAACATATTGGCGTTCGTTCGATGAGGGGCTGGTGGCCTGCTCCGAGCGGACGTTCTACCGGGTCGCCCGGTCGCAGAATCTGACCGGGGATCGTCGGCGTACTCGCCGCGGCGGAAGCAACGCGCGACCGAAGCCGGTCGTGGCGACCGCGCAAGTGGGTCAGTTGTGGTCCTGGGACATCACGATGCTCCAGGGGCCGCGCAAGCAGGACCGGTACTTGCTGTATTTGGCGATCGACGTTTTCTCTCGTTACCCGGTGGCCTGGCGAATCGAGTACGCCGAGACGACACAGATGGCGGTGCAGATGTTCCTTGCCGCGTTCGAGAAGTACGGGGTGCCGCTGGTGTTGCATGCCGACAACGGGGCGTCGATGCGCTCGACCGGACTCCTCGATGCCCTGGAGTCGGCGGGGGTATCGGCGTCGTACTCGCGGCCGCGGGTCAGTGACGACAACCCGTTCTCCGAATCGCTGTTCAAAACACTCAAGTACGACTCGAGTTGCCCAGAACGGTTCGACGATATCGGTCACGCGCGGGATGGACCGGGCAGTTCTTGCACCGGTATGCGAACGAGCACCGGCACGGCGGTCTGAGTCGGCACACACCGGCTGCGGTGTTCTTCGGCACCGCCGCCGCGATCCGTCGGTACCGTCAGGACCGGCTCGACCGGATCTGGACCGAACATCCCGAACGGTTCCGTCGCCGCCCCCAAGCACCGGAACTACCCCAATTGACAGGAATCAATATCAAGCACGACCTGTCTCAGGCAGGTTGACAACTTCCGAATTGCATGCGCCTGTGACCAATCGGTGTGCAAACGCGAAGGCCTGCGACCCCTTCACGCCTCCAGCAACCCCTTCAACCTCTGCAGGTCGGCGTTGACGGCCGCTGCGTCCTGCGCGAATTCGTCGGCGGTGACGCCGTCGCGTCGCCGGATGGTGAAGACGACTTCGCTGTGGTCGCCGTCGGGGATGACGCGCACGGGGTTGTAGACGGTGTCGCCGCTGGGGAGGGTGACGTCGTGGTCGAGGACGCCGTAGTCGTTGGCGGGTGCGAAGGTCACGGCGACCTGTCCCATCGGGGAGTCGGCGAGCCAGCGGTCGCCGTCCCGGGTGATATTGGTGCTCAGGCCCGAAGCCCAGGCGGGGAGGTTGGCGGGGTCGCTCGCGTAGGCGTACACGTCGGCGGCGGTCCGAGCGATGAACACACTGACATGGGTTGATTCGGTGGTCATGACACCCAGCATCCCCGCTACACGGCACGGGTGATTGAAGAAATCGGACTCCGGTGCTCGATGTCCGAAACCTTCAATGCGGGTCCGCCTGAGATCGTTAGCGTTCTCGATATGACCGCAACATTCAGTGCCATCGAACTGGTCGTCCACGACCTGCCCACGTCGCTCGCGTTTTATCGGCGGCTCGGACTCGACATCCCCGCCGACGCCGATCAGGCACCGCACGTCGAATTCGAGTTTCCCGGTGGGGTCCGCCTGCTGTGGGACACGGTCGAGACCATCCGCTCGTTCACACCCGACTGGACCGAACCGACCGGCGGGCATCGCATCGGACTCGCCTTCGACTGCGGAACCGCCGCCGACGTCGACACGCTCTTCGACGAGTTCACGGGCGACGGCTACACCGGCCGGAAGAAGCCGTGGGATGCACCGTGGGGCCAGCGTTACGCCACCGTCGACGATCCCGACGGCAACCCCGTCGACCTGTTCGCCGCGCTCACACCGTGACCAGCTGACCGAACGTGCGGCCGGTCAACTCGTGCGCCTCGCGGATCAGGTGGGCCTGATCGGCGAACCCCGCCATGCCGGCGGCCTGAGCTGCGGGAATGGATGAATCCGCCAGCCCCAGTGCCGACTGCAACCGAAGGATCCGGGCCAGCATCTTCGGCCCGTAACCGAATTGCCGTCGGCACAGGCGGTGCAGTTGGCGCTCGCCGACACCGATCCGGTCCGCGACCTCACGGACGGACGTCTGCTGCTCCAGAAGACGCGCGATCGCGGGGATCCTGCTGTCCGGCGGCGGCCCCAGGAGCCGGCGAGATCTCGCGAACTCCTCGAGCGCCCGGCCGGGTTCGGCGTCGTCGGCGATCCTGCCGAGGAACTCCCTGGTGGCGGGGTCTGTCAGCAGTTCGGCGAGTGGCACCCGCAGATTGGTCAGCTCCTCTGCCGGCACCCCCAGGAGATCCGGCAATATTCCTGGGGAACAACGTAATCCGACGTAACGGTCGCCCTCGCGGCTGCGGGTGAGATACGGCCGGGAGTCGGGGCCGGCCACGACGACGTCGCCGTTCATCCAGATGAGGTCCATGCAGCCGTCGGGCAAGATGGCGGCCTCACCCCCGGCCGCGGTCTTCTGCCACACCACAGCGCCGGGAAACACCGACCGCCGCTCCGTGTACATGTCTCCATGCTAGGCAGCTGCTACGACACTCTGCGTGGCGTCAGATCTCCGGCTCGCCGGGATGTAGATCCGGCTCCCAGTCATAGACGACGGCGGTCCGCAGCAGAATGTCCTGCAGCGACCGGCGCCGGCCGTCGACTGCCGCCCACAACAATCCGAAGCCGAACATCACGCACAGCACCGCCCGGACGAAGGCGCGCAGCCAGCCGATCAGTTCGCCGTTGCGACTGACCACCCGCAGCCCCATCGTCACGGCACCGACGGTACGGCCGCTCACCGACCAGCATGCCGTCAGGTACAGCACCGCCACGCCGACGAACAAGGTCGCGGAGAGCACGGCGTTGGCGTCGGGAAACGAGAATTCCTGCGGTGAGAACAACAAGCGCAGGAACAGCGCGCCCACGTAGATGCCGCCCATGACGGCGAGGACGACCCCCAGATCGATGCCGCAGGCCAGCCCCCTGGTGACGATTCCGGCGGAGCGATGGGCCGGCGCGCTCATGCATCGCCCGGTTCGTGCGCGCGCCCGAACAACTTGCCCACGAATCCTGCGACGGCGTCGTCGGCCTGCATGCCCTGGGTCCGCACCCCCCGGACCGCCTCGTTGGACATCGAGTCGGTCGACTCGCGGATGATGCGCGGCAGGTCGACGCCCTCGATCACCGTGTCCGCCAGAACCACCAGGTCGACGCGTCCGATGACGGAATCCACGTCGACGCGGTCGACGATCGCGCCCACGTCCACCCGCGCGGCGACGGCGTCGATGTCGACGCGATCGAGAATCTGCGGGATGTCGATGCGGGCGGCGATGGCGTCCACGTCGACCCGGTCGATGATGCGCTGGATGTCGATGCCCTCGGCGACGACGTCCAGGTCGACGTGATCACGCACGATCGCGGTGAGGTCCACCTCCTGAAGAGCGACCTGCACGATTCTCCGGAGCACCGCGTGCAGCAACCGATCCGCGAGTTCGTCCGCGTTGCGGAGCGTCTGGGTGCCGCGTTCCTCGAGGGCGACCAGCAGCGGGTCGACGCCCGGCAGGACTCGCGCCGTGTCGACGCCGAATCCGATCACACGTTGCAACGCACCGCCGGCAGTCGCGGCTACGCCGGCCGCGAGGCGCAGCGGATCGGGGGCTTTCCTGCCGTCCATACTCGTAATCCAAGCCGGTCCACGCCGAGGATGCAGGGGTTCCCGGAATCTGATTCACCCGCGGGGTGCGCCGGGGCCGTGCACGATACGTGGGGCGGGCTGTCCGGACGCCGGCCGAGGGGCCCAGTCGGCGAGTTCGGCGATCAACTCGGCGACCCGATCCGAGCAGCGCGCGGGATCCGGTGCCGGTCCCAATCCGAGTCCCTCGACCACCAGCACGTTCCCCTGGGTGAGTCCGTGGACCCCGAGCGACCACCCGAAATGGCGGTTCCAGGCCAGAACAGCCTTCCGGCCGCGGTAGTAGGGGATCTCGCAGGACAGGGTCACGACCGCGTCGAAAGCGGGGGTGCACCACCAGTCGACCGACAGGGCGCCCACCGTCGTCGCGACGGAACCGACGTACTCACCGACGTTTGCCGAGCTGGTGGCCCGGACCTGGCTGATGCTCATACACAACCCACTCTCGACGTTCGCAGAAACCCAGCGGAAGGAGCCGGACGGCAGGTTCACACTCGAGTCATTCGTCACGGACCGCCGAGAGGACGGGTTCAGGTCCGGAAGGGCCGGAGGTTCGCGACGAGGCTTCTACTCCATCGTCGGGCTGCGACGGGGCGCCCGGTAGCCACCCTGGGGTGGGGATACACCACCCCCGCTCCGTGCGGGCAAACACAAAGGCCACGAACTCGTGGAGTTCGTGGCCTCGATGTCGCGATTCCGGAGAATCGCTTGTGGTGGGCGAAGGGGGACTTGAACCCCCACGTCCCGAAGGACACTGGCACCTGAAGCCAGCGCGTCTGCCATTCCGCCACTCGCCCGAGCGACCCGGAAACATTAACACGAGGTCGCCAGAAATTACGATTCGTACAGGTCAGGACCCGAAAAGGCCACAAAAACACCCGTCCAGGCAAAGACCGATATCATGCAATGGCGTAGACCCGTGTCGTGGCCCGAGGCAATGACAGTACCGTGGGATACACGCACGGCAGTGGCGCGACACGGACATGTCTCGTCACAGCCACCGCGCACCGAGGACAGTAAGGCCCGACAGCCAGGCACCGTGAGGAGGTTCCGATGGGGATAGTTCAACGTTTCGAGCGGAAGCTCCAGGGAGCCGTGGGTGACGCGTTCGCCCGGGTCTTCGGCGGCGGCGTGGTGCCACAGGAGGTGGAGGCCGCGCTTCAGCAGGAAGCCTCCGACCGAATCCAGCAGTTGGACGGTGGGCACCTGCTCGCGCCGAACAGCTATGTCATCGCCATCAACAATTCGGACCACGAAGAACTTGCCGCCGACAGGGACTTGACGGTCAAGGCCTTCGCCCGACACCTCGAAGACTTCATTCGCGACCAGGGCTGGCAGACGTATGGTCCCATTCATGTCGCGTTCGAACCGTCGCCTTCACTGCACACCGGGCAGTTCCGCACCCGGGGTTCGGTGGATCCGGATGCCGGCCGCCCAGGGGCGGCCACGCCGGGGCGACCCGAACCGCCAGGCGGTCCCGCACCGCGACCACAGGCACCGTTTGTACCCGTCACGTCGAATCCAGGAGCTGGCCCCATGACGCAGAACTCAGGCTACGACCCCAGCCGCGAACCAGCGGGCAACCGCAATCCCGACCCTCAGTACGCGCGCAACGGTCATGCCCATGCAGGTCAGGACCAGCGGTACCCGCAGGGCTACCAGAACGGTTACGACCGCGGCAGCTACCAGCAGGGCGGCTACGACCAGCAGCAGTACCCCGACGACCAGCGCGGCGGGTACCCCCAGGATGCGGCGTACGGCCAGGCGTACGACCAGGGCGCGCAGGCTCCCGGCTACGACCAGCCCGCGGACGCCGGCTACGACTACCAGCAGGGCGGCTACCAGCAGGGCTACGACCCGCAGGCATACGACCAGCAGGCTGCTCCGGCCCGCTACCCGGACGGTTCCTACGCCGACGCCGGCTACCAGCAGCCGCAGGGCTACGACCAGGGTTACGACCGCGGTGGCTACCAGCAGGGCGGTTACGACCAGCAGGCGTACGACCAGCAGGGCTACGCCGACTACGACCAGGGCGGTTACGGCCAGCAGGCCTACGCGACCGACGGCCACACGTTCACGGCAACGCTGCAGCTCGAGGACGGCAGCGGACGCCACTTCCAGCTGCGTGAGGGCAACAACATCATCGGCCGCGGCCAGGAGGCACAGTTCCGCCTGCCCGACACCGGTGTGTCGCGCCGCCACATCGACATTCGCTGGGACGGACAGGTCGCGATGCTGTCCGACCTCGGCTCCACCAACGGAACCACCGTCAACGGTGCCCCCGTGCAGGATTGGCAGCTGGCCGACGGAGACATCATCCGGGCAGGTCATTCGGAGATCCTGGTCCGAATCCTCTGAGGCTCCACCGAATCAGGACCCCCAGTAGGAACCGCCGATACCCGATCCCGAACTCCCTCACCGAGACACAACCGAGACGGCTTCGATACTGGACCGACACCGCGTCGGAGCCCGTGTCGGACGTAACACGGTGGGGACTCCGTATCGTTGTGGGCTGTCCGTATCCTGATCGCAGGGTGCGGGTTGCCCCTATGATGCTGCCAGAAAAAGACGCCGGAACCTCGAACGTTCCGGCCACAGAAGGAGGTGGACTGCCGTGCAAGGTTTGATTCTGCAACTCACACGAGCAGGGTTCCTGCTCCTGCTGTGGCTGTTCGTCTGGACCGTTCTGCGGGCGTTGCGCGGCGACATCTACGCCGGCTCCGGCGTCCGTGTGCCGCCCCGATATTCGCGCAGCGGCAATGTGCTGCCATCGCTGGGGAAGACCAAGACGGCCAAGTATCTGGTGGTGACGCAGGGCGGCCTCGCCGGCACGCGCATCACCCTCGGCACCCAGCCCGTCCTCATCGGCCGGGCCGACGACTCCACCCTCGTTCTCACCGATGACTACGCCTCCACCCGCCACGCTCGGCTCTCCCCGCGAGGCGCCGACTGGTACGTCGAAGACCTCGGCTCGACCAACGGCACGTATCTGGATCGCGCCAAGGTCACCACATCTGTCCGCGTGCCGCTCGGTACCCCCGTACGGGTCGGCAAAACGGTAATCGAGTTGCGCCCGTGACCCTCGTACTCCGCTATGCCGCCCGCAGCGACCGTGGCCTTGTCCGTTCCAACAACGAAGATTCCGTGTACGCCGGGGCCCGCCTGCTGGCGCTCGCGGACGGCATGGGCGGGCACGCGGCCGGTGAGGTCGCGTCGCAGTTGATGATCGCGGCCCTCGCGCATCTCGACGACGACGAGCCCGGCGAAGACCTTCTCGGCAAGCTCGAGGCCGCCACCCGGGAGGGCAACGACTCCATCGCCGACCACGTCGAGGAGGACCCCGAACTCGACGGCATGGGCACCACCCTCACCGCAATCCTGTTCTCCGGCAACAAGCTCGGGCTGGTCCACATCGGTGACTCCCGCGCCTACCTGCTCCGCGACGATTCGCTCGCGCAGATCACCCGGGACGACACGTTCGTGCAGTCCCTCGTCGACGAGGGACGGATCACCGCCGAGCAGGCTCATACCCACCCGCAGCGGTCGCTCATCATGCGTGCCCTCACCGGCAACGAGATCGAGCCGACGCTGACGGTCCGCGAGGCGCGCGCAGGCGACCGTTACCTGCTGTGCTCCGACGGACTGTCGGACGTGGTCAGCGACGAGACGATCGAGAACACGATGCGGGAGGGCTCGCAGGACGAGTGCGCCGACCGGCTCATCGAACTCGCCCTGCGCAGCGGCGGCCCGGACAACGTGACGGTCGTCGTCGCGGATGTCATCGACCTCGACTACGGGCAGAGCCACCCCATCGTCGCCGGTGCCGCCTCCGCCGACGACGAAGAGGACACACCGCCGCCCAACACGGCCGCCGGGCGTGCCGCCGCGATGCGTCCGCCGCGGGCCACCCCGAAGCGAGTCGTCCCGCAGGTCGAGGAACCGCCGACGAAGAAGAAGCGTCACCGCATGTGGTGGGCTGCACTCGCGCTCGGTCTGATCGTCGTGGTCGCCGTCGCTGCCTTCGTGGGGCGGGCTCTGGTCCGCGACAACTACTACGTCGGCGCCGACGGCGAACGCGTCACGGTGCTGCGCGGAGTTCCCGGCTCGGTGCTGGGTTACTCGCTGCAGGAAGCGAATCTCGTCGGCTGTGTCAGCGATGCCGGCGAGCTGACGTTGATGTCGCCGACCGAATCACCGAAGGGGTGCACCATCCTCGAGGTCGACGACCTCCAGCCGTCCGCCCGCGAGCAGGTGCGTGCCGGGCTGCCCTCGGGCAAGCTCGACGACGTCCGCAACCAGATGACGCGGCTTGCCCAGAACGATCTGCTTCCGGTCTGCGAGTCGGAGTCGTCCACCACCACCACGACGACCACTCCGGCACCGACGCCGGCTCCCGTCCCGGAGACCACGCCGCCGCCCGCGCCTGCACCTGTTCCCCCGGCCGAGGTACCGCCCGCTCCGGGGCCGACCACACCCCCGACTCCGACCGCCACCCCGGCGCCGACCGTGACCCAGATCCCCGGTCAGAACTGCAGGACGGCTAGCTGATGTCGGTCGCAAGTGCATCACCGGGGGCGCAGTTTCCCAGTCCCCCCGGCGGGTTCGCGCCAGCCCCCGTCCAGTCGACGCGTCGGGGCACCGAGCTGATCCTGATCGGTTTCGCGATCCTGATCACGACGATCTCGCTGGTGCTGGTCGAGGCCAGCCAGGAACAGAGCATCACCTGGGACCTCGCCAAGTACGCCGCCGCCTATTCGGCGCTGTTCCTGATCGCGCATCTCGCGGTGCGCCGGTTCGCGCCGTACGCCGACCCGCTGATCCTGCCGATCGTCGCGCTGCTCAACGGCCTCGGACTGGTGCTGATCCACCGACTCGACCTCGCCGACGCACAGTCCGCCGCCTACTTCGGGTTGCCCGTGCCGTCGCCGGACGCCAACCAGCAGGTGCTGTGGACGACGCTGGCGATCGCCGGTTTCGTGGCCGTGCTGGTGCTGCTCAAGGACTACCGCCTCCTGGCCCGCTACAGCTACACGCTGGGCCTGGCCGGACTGGTGTTCCTCGCCATTCCGGCGATCCTGCCGTCCAGCTTCTCCGAGGTGAACGGTGCGAAGATCTGGATCCGCCTCCCCGGCTTCAGCATTCAGCCCGGCGAGTTCGCGAAGATCCTCCTGATCATCTTCTTCGCGTCGGTGCTGGTCGCGAAGCGCGACCTGTTCACCACCGCAGGCAAGCACGTGTTCGGCATCGACCTCCCCCGCGCCCGCGACCTCGGACCCATCCTCCTCGCGTGGATGGTGTCGGTGGGCGTGCTCGTACTGGAGAAGGACCTCGGCACGTCGCTGCTGCTGTTCAGCACCGTGCTCGTGATGCTGTACATCGCCACCGAGCGCGTCGGATGGCTGCTCATCGGCGCCGGACTGCTCGGAATCGGCTTCTTCTTCGCCTACCAGCTGTTCGGCCACGTCCGGGTCCGCGTCAGCACCTGGCTCGACCCGCTGGCCGACTACAACAACACCGGCTACCAGATCTCGCAATCGCTGTTCGGGCTCGCCACGGGCGGCGTCGCCGGAACGGGGCTCGGCAGCGGACGACCCGCCCAGGTCCCGTTCGCGAAGACCGACTTCATCGTCGCCACGATCGGTGAGGAGCTCGGTCTCATCGGTCTCGCCGCCGTCCTGATGCTGTTCCTGATCCTGGTCATCCGCGGTCTGCGCACCGCGCTGGCCGTCCGGGACAGTTTCGGCAAGCTGCTCGCGGCCGGTCTGTCGTTCACGATCGCGGTGCAGGTGTTCGTGGTGGTCGGCGGAGTCACCAAGCTGATCCCGCTCACCGGCCTGACAACGCCGTTCATGTCGTACGGTGGGTCGTCGCTGCTCGCCAACTATCTCCTCCTCGCGATCCTGATCAAGATCTCCGACGCCGCCCGTGAGCCGGCCGTCCCGAAGAAGAAGGGCCCCGCACCCATCGCCGACGCCCCGACCGAGATGGTGCCGCGCTCATGAACACACCTCTGCGTCGCGTCGCGATCGCCGTCATGGTGATGGTGGTCGCCCTCCTCGCCAACGCCACCTACGTCCAGGTCATCAAGGCGGACAACCTGCGGGCCGATCCGCGGAACTCGCGCGTGCTGCTCGACGAGTACTCGCGCCAGCGCGGCCAGATCTCGGCGGCCGGCCAGGTGCTCGCGGCGTCCGTCCCGACCGACGACCGCTACAAGTACCTGCGCACCTACCCGCCCAACCCGGCGGCACCGTCCAGCCCGCTGGCCAACGCACCGGTCACCGGGTTCTACTCGATGCAGTACGGCAGCACCGGTCTCGAGCGGACCGAGGACCCGGTCCTCAACGGTTCCGACAACCGGCTGTTCGGACGACGCTTCTTCGACCTCGTGTCCGGGCGCGACCCCCGCGGCGGCAACGTGGTGACCACCATCAACCCGGTCATGCAGCAGGTGGCGTACGACGAGCTGACGGCGAAGGGCTACACCGGTTCGGTCGTGGCGATCGAGCCGAGCACCGGACGCATCCTCACGATGGTCAGCACCCCCAGCTACGACCCCAACTCGCTCGCCAGCCACGACGGCACCGAAACCACCCAGGCGTGGGAAGCCCTGAACGCCGACCCGGAGAAGCCGCTGATCAACCGTGCGGTGTCGCAGACGTACCCGCCCGGTTCCACGTTCAAGGTGGTGGTGACCGCCGCCGCGCTCGCCGCCGGAACCACCCCCGACACCCAGCTCACCGCGGCCCCGCAGATCACCCTTCCCGGCACGTCGACGACGCTCGAGAACTACAACGGCTCCACGTGTGGCGGCGCACCCACCGCGTCGTTGCGTGAGGCGTTCGCGCGGTCCTGCAACACGGCGTTCGTCGAACTCGGTGTGAAGACCGGCACCGACGCCGTCAGCGACGAGTCCAGCGCGCTCGGCATCGGTGGGCAGATGCCCGGCGTCCCGTTCCCCGTCGCGGACAGCACGATCGGATCGATCCCCGACGACGCCGCACTCGGCCAGAGCAGCATCGGCCAGCGGGACGTCGCACTCACTCCGCTGCAGAACGCGATGATCGCGGCTACCGTCGCCAACGGTGGCATGCGGATGCAACCGCAGCTGGTGTCCGAACTGCAGGGGCCGGATCTCTCCAACCTCGCGACCACCAACCCGGTGTCCGAAGGCCAGGCGATGTCGTCCCAGGTGGCGGCCACCCTGACCGACCTGATGATCGGTTCCGAGAACAACACCAGCGGCGAAGGCAAGATCCCGGGCGTCCAGATCGCGTCCAAGACGGGCACCGCCGAGCACGGGACCGACCCTCGGAACACCCCGCCCCACGCCTGGTACATCGGATTCGCACCCGCCCAGAACCCGACCGTGGCCATCGCGGTCATCGTCGAGGACGGCGGAGATCGTGCACTGGCCGCAACCGGCGGCTCGGTGGCTGCACCTATCGGCCGTGCCGTCATCGCAGCCGGACTACAAGGGGGCTGATTGTGGCACTGAACAACGGCGCGCTGATCGCCAATCGATACCGTCTGATCCGGCTCATCGCCACGGGCGGAATGGGACAGGTCTGGGAAGCGACGGACAACCGGCTCAACCGTCGTGTCGCGGTGAAGGTGCTGAAGTCCGAGTTCTCGTCCGACCCGGAGTTCGTCGAACGATTCCGCTTCGAGGCGCGCACCACCGCGCAGCTGAACCATTCCGGCATCGCCGGAATCTACGACTACGGCGAGGTCCGCGACGCCACCGGCGATTCCACCGCCTACCTGGTGATGGAACTCGTCAACGGTGAGCCGCTCAACGCCGTCCTGGCACGGGTGGGCCGCCTCGCGGTGCCGCACGCACTGGACATGCTCGAGCAGACCGGCCGGGCGCTGCAGGTGGCGCACGATGCCGGAGTCGTGCACCGCGACGTGAAACCGGGCAACATCCTGATCACCCCCACCGGCCAGGTGAAGATCACCGACTTCGGCATCGCGAAGGCCGTGGAGAACTCGCCGGTCACGCGCACCGGCATGGTGATGGGCACCGCGCAGTACATCGCCCCCGAGCAGGCGCTCGGGCAGGACGCGACCGCGGCGAGCGACGTGTACTCTCTCGGCATCGTCGGCTACGAGGCGCTGTCGGGACGTCGCCCGTTCGTCGGCGACGGCGCGATCACCGTCGCGATGAAGCACGTGCAGGAGGCACCGGCACCGTTGCCGAGCGACCTGCCGCCGAACATCCGCGAACTCATCGACATCACGATCACGAAGGATCCGAGCACCCGCTACGCCAGTGGCGGAGAGTTCGCCGACGCGGTCGCGGCGGTCCGGGCAGGCAGGCGTCCCCCGCCGCCCGGCATGTCGGGTACCGGGTCGGGGCGGGTGCTGCCCCCGCCGATGACCGGTGCAACCCAGATGATGCCGCCCTCGCAGACCGCGTACGCGGGACCGGTCACGGGGCAGGTGCCACCGGACGACTCGAACGGTAACGGCAAGAAGGGCGGGCTGACCAGCGGCCAGAAGGCCGTGGCCTGGGGTGCGGGTGGTCTGCTCGTGCTGGCGGCGATCATCGCGCTCGCGCTCGTCCTGTTCGACGGTGGTGACACGAAGGAACCGACGTCGCCGGCGATTACATCCTCGCTGAGGACGATCACGACGACACCGCGGCCGACGACCACCACCACGACCGAGGAACCGACGACCACCACCGAGCCGCCGTACACGACGACCACCACCCAGCCGTACACGACGACCACCACCCAGCCGCCGACCACGACGACGACAGAGCCGACGACGACTACCACCACCACGACCACCACTGCACCCACGACGACGACCACGACGACCACGTCGGAGGAGTCAACTACTCCGACCCCACAAGGACTGCCATGACGACACCGCGCAACCTCTCCTCACGCTACGAGCTGGGTGAGATTCTCGGCTTCGGTGGCATGTCCGAGGTCCACCTCGCCCGCGACGTCCGGCTCAGCCGTGACGTCGCGATCAAGGTCCTGCGCGCCGACCTCGCCCGCGACCCCACGTTCTACCTCCGGTTCCGCCGCGAGGCGCAGAACGCCGCGGCGCTGAATCATCCGGCGATCGTGGCCGTCTACGACACCGGCGAGGCGGAAACCGACGCGGGACCGCTGCCGTACATCGTGATGGAGTACGTCGACGGCGACACGTTGCGGGACATCGTGCGCAGCGAGGGCCCGATGGCGCCCCGCCGCGCGATGGAGGTCATCTCCGACGTGTGCGCGGCGCTCGACTTCAGCCACCGCAACGGCATCGTCCACCGCGACGTGAAGCCCGCCAACGTGATGATCAACCGTGCCGGCGCGGTGAAGGTGATGGACTTCGGCATCGCGCGAGCGATCTCCGACGCGTCCAGCCCCATGACGCAGACCGCTGCCGTCATCGGCACCGCCCAGTACCTGTCGCCCGAGCAGGCCCGCGGCGAGCAGGTCGACGCCCGCTCGGACGTGTACTCGCTCGGGTGCGTGCTGTTCGAGATCCTCACCGGAGAACCCCCGTTCAAGGGTGACTCCCCGGTCGCGGTCGCGTACCAGCACGTGCGGGAGGACCCGCAGACACCGTCCGTGGTCAACCCGGACATTCCGCGTGAGCTCGACTCGGTGATCCTCAAGGCGATGAGCAAGAACCCCGCCAACCGCTACCAGACCGCCGCGGACATGCGCAGCGACCTGGTCCGGGTGCTCGGCGGGCAACGCCCCAGCGCGCCGATGGTGATGAGCGACGAGGACCGCACCACGATCCTCGGTGCCGTCGACTCCGGCGCGGGGAACTACCGGCGTCCGCAGTCACCCACCCCGGCCACCGCGTCGAAGACGGACGGCGGCGAGCCCGACAAGAAGAAGAACCCGATGCGGGTGGCGTTGATGGCGCTGGGCGCCCTCATCGTCGTCGGCATCGTCGGCGCGTTCCTCTGGTCCGTGGGACCGGGTTCGAAGGCCGATCAGGTGACCATGCCGGACGTCACGAACCAGGCCGCGGACGACGCCGAGACGACACTGCAGAACCTCGGTTTCCGCGTCGCCCGGCAGCAGAAACCGGACGCCGTCGTGGCGACCGGCAACGTCATCACCACCCGGCCCGTCGGCGGGGTGCAGGTGGACGAGGGCAGCACGATCACCCTCGAGGTGTCGTCGGGCCCCGAACAGGTGAAGGTCCCGCGGCTCGCCGGCCTCACCCAGCAGGAAGCGCAGCAAGAGCTGAACGCGGTGGGTCTGCGACTCGACACCGCCGTCGCCCGCGCACCGTCGGACGTGTCCGACATCGACAAGGTGATCGAGCAGAACCCGTCCTCGGGGGCGAGCATCTCCCTCGATTCCGAGGTCGCCGTCACGCTGGGCACCGGGCCGGAGCAGATCCGCATTCCCGACGTGACCGGCCAGAAGGTCGAGGTCGCGCAGGCGAACATCGAGGGCGCCGGCTTCAAGGTGCAGATCCAGAATATCGATTCCGGTGTGCCGAAGGGACAGGTCGTCTCCACCGACCCCGTCGGCGGCTCCACCGCCGCCAAGGGCGACACGATCCAGATCCGGGTGTCGAACGGCAACAACATCGAGATGCCGGACCTGACGGGCAAGACGGTGTCGCAGGCGCTCGCCGAGCTGCGCAGCGCCGGCTGGAGCGGGTCGTCGAGTTCGATCAATCAGACGCAGACGTCCACCCTGGACCCAGAGATGGTCGGCAAGATCATCAGCCAGGAACAGCCGCCGGGATCGGAGATCACCAAGAACGGTGTCGTCTCGGTCGGTGTCGGCGCGCTGGGCATCCCGCGGTAGGCGGCTCCGCCGCCTGTGAGTGGTTGAGGAGTCTCAGGACTCGTCCACCACTCACAGGCGCTACGCGCCCAGCGCTTGCGCGACCTCGGTCTCGAGGGTGGCGACGAGGGATTCCTTCGGGGCTTCGCCGCAGACCGTGAGCCAGTTGGCGAGCATGCGGTGCCCGCCCTCCGTGAGCACGGACTCCGGGTGGAACTGGACGCCGTGGATCGGCAGTTCCCGGTGCCGCATCGCCATGACGATGCCGCTGTCGGTGTGGGCGGTGACCTCGAGTTCGTCCGGGATGGTGTCTTCCAGGACGGTCAGAGAGTGGTAGCGCGTGGCCGTGAACGGGTCGGGCAGACCGGCGAGAACGCCCTCACCGGTGTGGTGGACGACGCTGGTCTTGCCGTGCAGGAGTTCGGGTGCCCGGTCGACGGTGGCGCCGAACGCGGCCCCGATAGCCTGGTGTCCGAGGCACACCCCGAGAAGCGGTGTCTCGGCCGCGGCGCATGCCGTGACCAGGTCCATCGTCGCGCCTGCCCGCTGCGGTGTGCCGGGGCCGGGGCTCAGCAGAATGCCGTCGAACTCGGCCGCTGCCGCCGCGACGGCGTCGGGCCCGGTGAGGTTCGGATCGTCGTTGCGCCAGACCACGGCCCGTGTTCCCAGCTGTCCGAGGTACTGGACCAGGTTGAACACGAAGCTGTCGTAGTTGTCGACGACGAGAATCCTCATGGAAGCAGGGTATTCTGCCCGCCTCGTGCTCTGCACGGCCGGGGACCGTTCAGGTCAGTGCCCCGCGTAACCGGGCACGGTGAGTTGGCCGGACGCCGCCTCCGAATAGCCGAGGCCGAACCGCGACGCGTACTGCTTGAACACCCGGATTCCGGGCTCGTTCGCGAGCGCCGCCTCCAGTCGCGCGGGGTCCCCGATCGCCGACATCACATACGGCGGGCTATAGGTGCGGCCGTGCAGCAACAGAGTGTTGCCGATGCAGCGCGGCGCCGACGTGTTCACGATCCGCTGGTCCTGCATGCTGATCGCCTCGGCGCCACCCACCCACAGCGCGTTCAGCACGCTCTGGACGTCCTGCTGGTGGACGACGAGATCGTCCGGCGACGCGTCGACGGGGTACTTGCCGTCCGCGTCGCGGGGGGCGTCGGTGAGCGTGACGGTGACTCCGGGCCCGGTCATCGGGGTGAGTCCGGCGTCCGTGGCGAGTGCCTTGGTGTCGGTGAGCGCCTGCGCGACGCCACTGTCGGAGGCCGCGGCCTCCTGCTGCAACGATTCGACTTGCGCCGCCAGCTGGTCGCGGGTGTCGGCCACCTGATCGGTCTCGGACTGTGCGTTGCGCACGAGGTCGGACAGTCGGGTGGAATCGCCGGCGCGGATTTCGTTGCCGTGCGACACCTGACGGGTGGTGGCCACCAGCAGACCGGCCACGAGACACACCACCAGCACCGCGATCCGCCAGAAGATCGACCTGGTCACCGGTGTTTCCGTCCCCTCGTCCTCGCCGCGCGAATCGCGGCTACGTTAGCGTGTACACACGCAGGTATTTCCGAATCTACCTGCCCACATTCCCGTAGAGCCGCACGAACGAGGACGTCATGCCGAAGTCGAAGGTCCGAAAGAAGACCGATTACACGATCAATCCTGCGAGCCGCACCCCGGTGAAGGTGAAGGCAGGCCCCTCGAGCACCCTGTACGTCTCGGTGATGCTCGGGTTCATGCTGGTCGGGCTGGTGTGGCTGCTCGTCTACTACCTGGCCGCCGACCAGCTCGAGTGGATGAACAACCTGGGTGCCTACAACTTCCTCATCGGATTCGGTTTCATGGTGGTCGGTCTGATCATGACGATGCGCTGGCGTTGACGATCACAATTACACCGATGTCATTCATCCCCAATGTGGACAACCCCTGTGGATAGCCGCAGGTCGAGTGCTGATGTCTGCTGACGAGGCGCCGTTGGAGTGGTCGACGCCCCTCGGCGCGGTGATCGCGCTCGCTGCGGGCGGAGTCGCTTTGGGGGTCGCGGGACTTGCCGTGTCGACCGAGCCGGCGGGCCGTGTTCTCGTGTGCGTCGCCGCCCTCGGGCTGCTGCTGACCGCCGCGTCGGCTCTCCGGCAACGCCCGCGTCTCGCCGTCGACAAGGAGGGCGGCGGGATCGTGGTGAACCGGCTGAGAGGCCGCCACGGGTATGCCCGCTCGGAGATCGACCGCGCGCGGCTCGTGCGCTATCCCCGGCTGGGTCGCCGGGTGCCGATGCTCGAGATCGACGTTCGCACCGAGGACGGCACCGAACGCCTCCTGATTTTCGGCCGCTGGGATCTCGGCACCAATCCGGAGGACGTGTTCGATGCCCTCGCGGTGCATCGTCTGGTGGGCCGGGGTCAGTAGCCGAAGCTCGCGCGGAGCTGCAGGGTGCGGACCGCGATGACGGCCAGTGGCACCAGCACCACGACGCCGAGGCAGATCCAGCCGATGGTGATTGCCTTCTCCCGGTTGTTCCCGGCACCCAGCAGCTGGGGTCCGTAGAGGATTCCCGCGGTGGCCGCGGCTCCGGCGACCAGGCCGCCGAGATGTCCCCACAGTGAGATGCCGGGGATCGTGATGCTGATGATCACGTTGACGGCGATCACCGAGATCACCGGTGCGGGGCTGCGTCGCAGCCGCAGGAGGATGACGGCCTGAGCGCCCATCAGTCCGAAGACGGCGCCCGACGCACCCGCGGTGACCGCGCCGAGCTGGAACAGCATCACTGCGGCGGAACCGCCGAGCAGGGACACGAAGTACACGCAGGCGTAGCGGGCACGCCCGAGCACCAGTTCGGTGTCGCGGCCGATCACCCACAACGCGAACATGTTGACGGCCAGGTGAATGATGCCGAAGTGGAGGAATCCGCTGCCGAGCACGCGGACGATCTGCCCGTCCACGACAGCGGGTGGGAACAGCGCCCAGTCCGCGAAGAGCTTCGATCCCGCCTGGTTCTGCATGATGCTGCGGGACTGCGCCGCGGTGATCAGGAAGATGCCGACGTTCACGGCCATCAGGATGTACGTCACGAGCGGCACCGCACGCTGCGTGGTCACGGCGCCGGCGACGTTGCGAACCTGACGGACATCACGCTGCCCGGCGGCCACACAGTCGACACACTGGTAGCCGACGGCTGCTTCGCGCAGGCATTCGGGGCACGCGGGACGACCGCACCGATTGCACGACAGTGCAGTGGGACGATCGGGGTGGCGGACGCACCGCGGCTGGGGCGGAGTGCCCTCGTTCGCGGCACCGCCCCAGCCGGGGTTGGTCATGTGCTGCGAATCCCTACGCGATGGTGACGCTGTTGATCACGACCGGCTCGAGCGGACGGTCCGCGCGATCCGTGGCGGTGGTCGAGATGGCGTCGACGACCTTCTTCGACTCCTCGTCGACGACCTCACCGAAGATGGTGTGGCGACGGTTGAGGTGCGGCGTCGGGCCGGTGGTGATGAAGAACTGCGAACCGTTGGTTCCCGGGCCTGCGTTCGCCATGGCCAGGATGTACGCGCGGTCGAACTGCAGTTCCGGGTGGAACTCGTCGCCGAACTTGTAGCCCGGGCCACCGGCGCCGGTACCCGTGGGGTCGCCGCCCTGGATCATGAATCCGTCGATGACGCGGTGGAAGACGGCGCCGTCGTAGAACGGTCCGGAGTCGGTGCCACCGGCGTTGGCGGTGCTGTAGTCCTTCGAACCGTCGGCCAGGCCGACGAAGTTCTCGACGGTCTTGGGCGCATGGTTGCCGAACAGCGCGATCTTGATGTCGCCGCGGTTGGTGTGCAGCGTTGCGGTTGCGGTCTGATGAGGTGAAGTCACACCACCATGTTGCCATTGTGGGGTTCCGTGTGGTTCCGCCGCGGTGACTCGAGTACTTCGGATCGGTTCGTGCTCCCGGTTCTTGTGACAAAGTGGGGACATGACACGAGCGACGGAGTCCCTCACGAATCTGCTTCCGACCGAACGCGCCGAGACCCTGCAGGAGCAGGTCTCCGAACGAGTCGAGACCGCTCTGGCCCACGTCGAGGATTCAGCTTCCCGCGTCAAGGAATCCGAGGCTGTCGATCAGGCGCGGCGCTACGCACGCTCGGCGGCACTCGCCACGGCTCGCGGCGCCGGCCAGCTCAGTCTGTTCCTCGGCCGTCAGGGGGCCTCGCTGGCCAAGAAGGGCTACGAACGCGCCCGGACCGTGCCGGTGAAGAAGGTCGCCCAGGATGTCGTTCGTCCCTTGACCTCGGCCGTGGCGCCGGTCGAGGAGAAGAAGTCGCGGAAGGGCCGTCGCATCGCGATCGTCGTCCTCGTGGGTGCCGCTGTGGCCGGGGGCGCGGTGTTCTTCAAGAGCCGCCGCCGCGAGCAGCCGCGGGTCGCGTCCGCTCCCCCGAACCTGCGCGACCTCGACAGCGCGAACACGCAGGAACCCACGCCGCCCACGGCGACGAAGCCCCTCACCGCAACTGACCCGTCACTCCCGGGCCAGTAGGGCGCGCGCTCGCTCGGTGTCGCCCGGCGTCCAGCCGGGCGGCTGAACGATCGGAAGGCACGGCCTCCGGCATCAGCGAATCCTTTCGTTTCACGGCTTGTACCAGGGGTATCCCGCAGGCAGATGCGCACCAGCGCGAGGATCCGTTCCGAGGAGCAGACATGACCGCCAGACGTATCGTCCACCGCATCGCCGCCGTCACGTTTCCGATCGCCGCCACCGCGGCTGTGCTGACGGCCGGCCCCGCCGGCGCCGATCCACCCCACCCCTTCGGCGGACCGGCTCTGACCATCGGATGTCCGAACCAGGGCAGCCTGATGTCGTTGACGGCGCTCACCGGACAGTCCGGGCCGGAGGCGTCACCGCCCATCGCCGACGGCGACATCCGCTTCGAGTCACGGCCCGCCGCACCACCGATCCCGGCAGCCGCGCAGGTCACCGTGGCCTGGGTCAACACCGACAGCGGACGGTCGGGGATCGTGAACCTCGGCGGTGTCTACCCCTTCCTGTCCGCGACGGTGAACACCGGCGTCGGGAACGTGGTGGCGACGGCGTTCGGATCGATCAATTTCGGCAGCAGCCCGATCTGCCAGGCGAACCCGGCCATCGGCACGTTCATTGCGTGAGTTCGGCCGCGTTGCAGCCGAACCGGCGCCGATAGTCGGCCGGTGCGACGCCGACCACTCGGTTGAAATGGTGACGCAGGAGCGCACCGGACCCGAATCCGCTGCGTCTCGAGATCGCCTCGAGACCGAGGTCGGTGCCCTCGAGTAGCTGCTGCGCATAGAGGACCCGCTGCGTCGTCAGCCACTTCACGGGGGTGGTGCCCGTCTCGGCCGCGAACTTGCGTGCGAAGGTGCGCGTCGACATGGACGAGCGGGCGGCGAGCTCGTCGACCGTGTGCGGCAGCTCGAGATTTTCGCTCATCCACGCCATGGTCTCGCTCAGGCTGTCCGACGTGCACGCGACCACCGGCTGCTCGATGAACTGCCGCTGTCCCCCGTCGCGTTGCGGCGGCACGACCATCCTGCGGGCGATCGTGTTGGCGACGGTGGAACCGAGCTCCCGGCGTACCACGTGCAGGCAGGCGTCGATGCCGGCCGCGGTACCCGCACTGGTGACGAGGTTGCCCTCGTCTACGAACAGGACGTCGGGGTCGACGGTCGCCGTCGGGAACCGGGTGGCCAGTTCGTCGACGTACTCCCAGTGGGTGGTGCACTTGCGCCCGTCCAGCAGTCCCGCCTCGCCGAGCAGGAATACGCCCGAGCACAGGCTGAGGACGATGGCACCGGCATTCGCGGCCGCACGCACCGCGTCGAGCGCCTCCACCGGGAAGTCGGACTGCGCCCCCGGCGGCGGGACGACGACGAGATCTGCGTCGCGCAGGGAGTCCAGCCCGTAGTCGGCGGACAGCGTCAGTCCCGGCGTGATCGACGCGAGCGGTTCGCCGGGACGGATCCCGCAGATCCGGAAGTCGAACGGCGGAACCCCGTGTTCGGTGCGGTCGATTCCGAACACTTCACAGACCACCCCGAACTCGAACATCGAGACACGATCGAGGAGGAGCGTCGCGACCTTGGAGATCATGACCCCAGTCTAAGTGGCGACATCTTGTCGGACCATGTCGAAACGGCCAGTCATTCGCGGACCGGCCCACAGATCGACACGAGCGCACGCGCCAGCGTGGCCTGATGCAGCGGGTCGAGGCGTTGTTCGGCCGCCACCGCGACCGTGGCGTCGACGAGAGCGGGCACGCAACCCGGACCGGCGAGCACGGCCTCCTGTTCGCGCAGTTGCAGGAGTATGTCCGAGTTCTGGCGGTCGATCACCGGACGGACCTGCGTCAGGTCGGGCCGGACCGTCGGCGCCGCACCCGGCGCAACGCTCCACCAGGCGAAGAGGGCCCGCTGCACCTCCTTGTTGGCCTCGATCTGGTCGCGGAAGATCTGCTGAACCCGCCCCGCACTCAGGCCCTCGTCGTCCGCCTGCGTGGCGACCGCACCCAGGACCTGCGCCTCGCGCGCGGGATCGTCGATCGGTGACGGGGTGCCCCACTTGGCTGCCGCCACCGCGTCGGCCGTGGCGAGGCGCAGCGAGACCGCCCGGGCGATCGGTTCCAGTGGTCGGGTCTGCGCGCTCGCGGGCGCGGTACCGCCTGCCGTCAGCATCCCGAGCATCACCGCGGCGACGGCCGCGCGGCGGGCGAGTGCTGGCCGGACCGTGGTCATGGTGCGAGTGTAGGGCCGGTCAGTCGTCCAGCCCGGCGACTCCGCGTTTCCAGTAGCCGGTGAACAGCGAATCCATCCGGTCCCGACTCCACGCGCGCAGAGGCTTGATGTCATTCGCCTCGCCGGCCGCGAACAGGAAGGAGCGGCCGTCGGGCAGATCGAGCGACTGCACCGTCGACGCCAGGACGGACTCGCTGCCGTCGCGAACGAGCCACGTCACGTCCACGTTCTCGCGCACGGCCAGCGGGTAGCCGTGCTCGACGTCGTCGTCGGTCTCGATCACGACGTGCGCCGAGACGTTTGCCGGGGACTCGTCGAGCCACCGCGCGACCGCCGGAAGAGCGGTGGAATCGACCGCGAAGACGTAGTGGTCGAAGTTGTGGGCGAATGCCTTCGCGCCGGGCGGTCCGGCGATGGTCACCTCGTCGCCGATCGCGACCGTCGTCGCCCAGGAGGACGCGAGCCCACCTTCGTGCAGCACGAAGTCGAGGTCGAGTTCGCCGGCGTCGGCGTCGTAGCGGCGGACGGTGTACTTCCGCGTGGTGGGGAGCGGTCGCGGCCAGTCGAGCATCATCGCGTCGTTCACCACCGGGACACGGCGGGTGCCGTCCGGATCGGGGAACACGACCTTGACGTGATCGTCGGCCTGATAGGTGTGGAAGCCGTCGAGTCCGGGGCCTCCGATCGTCAGACGCACCATGCGGGGTGTGACGTACTCGCGTGCGCGGACCGTGACCGTGCGGACTCCGATCGGGTAACCGATTCGTGCGGTTCCCTCACCGGTCCGGTGGTGGGATGCGACGCGGCTGCGCGGGTCGAGGCGGTCACGGGATCCGGGATCGAGTGCAGTCATGAAGTAAGGGTAACCTCACCCAACTCCGGTCCGCACAGCAGCGTGCCCCGAACTCTTCCGAATCCGGGGCACGCTGCTTCTGTATTTGTACTTGTGGAGCCTAGGAGATTCGAACTCCTGACATCTGCCTTGCAAAGGCAGCGCTCTACCAACTGAGCTAAGGCCCCGTTACCTCGTGCCACACCTCGTTGCCGCGGAGCAACTTGGACAATCCGATCGCCACCAGCACTCCGGCTCCCACAAACAGGAGGACCTTCATGCGAATGACCTTTCACCGGCACCAGGAGTGGGCCTAGGAGGACTTGAACCTCCGACCTCTTCGTTATCAGCGAAGCGCTCTAACCGCCTGAGCTATAGGCCCCTGAAGTCTGGAAACTCATCTTGCGCAGTTCCCTGAACCGAGTCGGAAGATTACCCCACCGGACCGGCAACTACCAAAACCGGTCCGGCGAGACGCTCTTTTCCCAGCTCAGCCCTCGTCGTTTTCCGCGTTCAGTCCCGGTCGGCGAGCGTCACTTCGACGCCCCCGACGAGGTCGGAACACAGGTTGTAGATGAAGGCTCCGATCGTCGCCAATGCGGTGAACAACACCATGTTCGCGAGACCGATGACGGCGGCGTATCCGAAGACCTGCCCGGCCGTCACGAGCCCGTCAGAGCTCGACTCCGCGACGATATCCGTGAACGCGTTGTTCAGCCGGTCCCACACGCCCATCCCGTCCAGGACGACGTACAGCAGACCGACGGCCACCATCCACACGAAGAACAGCGACACCGAAATGACGGACGAGATCTTCAGCGTCGACCACGGATCGATCTTGCGGACCTGCACCGTCGCCCGGAGAGCCTCGCCCTCCTCGACCCGCTGCGGGGCCACGGCGATCTTCGGCTGCTGACCCGTGGCCGCCGCCCCGGGCAAGGGGTGCTTGGCCTCGGACAGATCCGGCATGTCCTTGGGGAGTACGTCCCGGTTGATGTGCCGGGTGGGTCCGTCGATCGCGGACGCCTTGGCCTTCGCGGCCTCCCGCTGAGTCACGGCACCGGCCGCGGCTGCACCGGACACCGCACCGACCGCTGCCGTGGCAGCGGTCGAGGACGGTGTGCGATCGGGCCCCTGCTTGGGCGCGGGCTGACCCTTCGCCGGCGCCGACGGGTTCTGTGCGGGCGCCTTCTGGGTGGGCACCGCTTGGGTGGGAGCACCCGCGTTCTGCGCGCCCTGAGGTCGCTGACCCTGCGCCTGGGGCTGCTGCGTCTTCTGGGTCGGCGTGGTCTGCGCCTTCTGGACGTCCTGGCCGGCGGGAGCCTTCGCTGCCGCGGCACCCGCCGCAGCCGCTGTTGCCGAGCCGTTGGCCGGGTTCGGCTGACCCTCCGGGCGCGAGGCCTGCTTGGCACCGGCCCCGCCCTGCACGGGACGCTTCAGGTTGGTCTGCGGCTCACGCTGCATTCCTCGCTGCCACGGCGGAGCCTGATTTCCCCGGATGGACTCGGTGGGAGCACCGCCCGTGGGAGCCCGGTTGCCGGACGCCTGCTGCGGCGGGCCCTGATGCCCGGGAGCCTGCTGATTTTGAGCGTGACCCTGCTGCGACGGCGGCACGGGCCTGCCCTGCGGGGTCTGCGTGCGCGGACCCTGATGCTGGGGCGTCGACGGCGACCGGGCCGGATCGGCCGGAGCCTGCCGATCCGGTCGCCCGTCGGGAGCACCACCCGGCCGGGCAGCCGGCCCCGCCTGAGCGGGGCCACGACCGGCTGACGCCTGCGGCCCCTGCGGCGCGGAACCCTGCTGCGGGTTCGGTCGCGCCGACCCGTTCTGGGGAGTGCGGGAGGCCTGCTGCTCGGATGGCGCCTGATTGGCGGAACCCGGGTTCTGCCGGTCACTGCCTGGCTGGTTGGGAGTGCTCACTAGGACTCCTTAGCTCCTTTGCCGCTGCTCTCGGCGTTGTCGTCGGGTTCGTCCGGTTCGTCGGCATTGCGCGCGATCGCGAGCAGGGTGTCGCCTTCCCCGAGGTTCATCAAACGAACCCCCTTGGTCTGCCGACCGGCCTTGCGGACCTGCTTGGCGGCGGTGCGGATGACGCCACCGCCCGACGTGATCGCGTAGAGCTCGTCGTCGTCGTTCACGATGAGCGCTCCGACCAGGGTGCCACGTTTCCGGTCGTACTGGATCGTGAGTACACCCTTTCCGCCGCGTCCCTGGACCGGGTAGTCCTCCATGCCGGTGCGCTTCGAGTAGCCACCCGACGTCGCCACCAGCAGATAGGTGCCTTCACGCACCACGTTCAGCGACAGCAGTTCGTCGTCGCCGTTGAATCGCATGCCCTGGACACCGGACGTGGCGCGGCCCATCGGACGCAGCGCCTCGTCGGTGGCGGAGAAGCGGATCGACTGTCCCTGCGCGGAGACGAGCAGCAGGTCGTCGTCGGAGGAGCAGAGGACCGCGCCGACCAGTTCGTCCTCGCCGCGCAGGTTGATGGCCACGATGCCGCCGCTGCGGTTCGAGTCGAAGTCGGTGAGCTTGGACTTCTTCACCAGACCGTTGCGGGTGGCGAGAACCAGGTAGGGGGCGTCCTCGTACGTCTTGATCTGGATGACGCTCTGGATGCGCTCGTCGGGCTGGAACGCGAGCAGGTTGGCCACGTGCTGTCCGCGAGCCGTGCGGCTCGCCTCCGGCAGCTCGTATGCCTTGGCCCGGTACACGCGGCCCTTCGTGGTGAAGAACAGCAGCCAGTCGTGCGTGGAGCTGACGAAGAAGTGCGAGACGATGTCGTCCTGCTTCAGCCCGGCACCCTGCACACCCTTGCCGCCGCGCTTCTGCGAGCGGTACAGGTCGGTCTTGGTGCGCTTGGCGTAGCCGGTCTCGGTGATCGTGACGACGACGTCCTCGCGGGCGATCAGATCCTCGTCGGCCACGTCACCGTCGGCCGCGATGATGCGGGTCCGGCGGTCGTCGCCGTGCTTGTCGACGATCTCCTGGAGCTCGTCGCGGACGATCCGACGCTGACGCTCGGGCTTCTCGAGGATGTCCTTGAGGTCGGCGATCTCCCGCTCGATCTCGGCGAGTTCGTCGATGATCTTCTGACGCTCGAGGGCGGCGAGGCGGCGCAGCTGCATCGCGAGGATCGCGTCGGCCTGGATCTCGTCGACGGTGAGCAGCTCGATCAGGCCGGCCCGCGCGATGTCGACGGTCTGCGACGCCCGGATCAGCGCGATGACCTCGTCGAGGGCGTCGAGCGCTTTCACCAGTCCGCGCAGGATGTGAGCGCGTTCCTCGGCCTTGCGGAGCAGGTACTCGGTGCGCCTGCGGATGACCTCGACCTGGTGGGCGACGTAGAGCCGGATCATCTGGTCGAGCCGCAGGGTGCGCGGCACGCCGTCGACGATGGACAGCATGTTGCAGCCGAAGCTGGTCTGCAGCTGGGTGTGCTTGTACAGGTTGTTGAGCACGACCTTCGCGACCGCGTCACGCTTGACGGTGACGACGATGCGCATACCCGCGCGGTCCGAGGACTCGTCGTGGATGTCGGAGATGCCGGCGATCTTTGCGTCGCGCACCTGCTCGGCGATCGACGTGATCAGGTTGTCCGGGTTCACCTGGTACGGCAGTTCGGTGATGACGATCGTGGTGCGTCCCTTGGCGTCCTCCTCGATCTCCACCACACCGCGCATGCGGACCGAACCGCGTCCGGTGGTGTAGGCGTCGTGGATGCCCTGGCCGCCGACTATCAGGCCGTGCGTCGGGAAGTCGGGTCCCTTCACGCGTTCCATGACCGCGGTGAGGGTGGATTCCTCGTCGGCTTCCCAGTTCTCGAGCGCCCAGTAGATGGCCTCGGCGACCTCACGCAGGTTGTGCGGCGGGATGTTGGTGGCCATACCGACGGCGATGCCGCCGGAACCATTGATCAACAGGTTGGGGATACGGCTGGGGAGAACTGACGGTTCCTGTGTACGACCGTCGTAGTTCGGGGTGAAATCGACCGTCTCGTGGTCGATCTCACGCAGCATTTCCATGGCCAGCGGAGTGAGGCGGCACTCGGTGTATCGCATCGCGGCGGCGCCGTCGTTGCCGCGGGAACCGAAGTTGCCCTGGCCGTCGACGAGCGGGTACCGCAGCGACCACGGCTGGGCCATGCGGACGAGCGTGTCGTAGATCGAGGCGTCGCCGTGGGGGTGGTAGTTACCCATCGTCTCGGCGACCGGTCGCGCAGACTTCACATAACCGCGATCGGGCCGGTAACCGTTGTCGTACATCGCGTACAGAACGCGGCGGTGCACCGGCTTGAGGCCGTCTCGCACGTCGGGCAGCGCACGACCCACGATCACGCTCATCGCGTAATCGATGTAGCTGCTCTGCATCTCCTGCTGAATGTCGACGGGCTCGATGCGGTCGTGCCCCGGTCCCTCCGGCGGCAACGTTGTGTCAGTCATGAGCTCCTTCTTCTACTCGGCTTGACGTCTCCTCGCGGACTCGCGGTCCTGCACGACGTCGCGCAACCACCCGAGTCTATAGGTGCAGGTCAGCTGTGAGGGTGAAGGACTCGGGTGCACTCGTGAATCGGTGCCGCAGGAGTCGTCCGATCTACTGGAGTTCGAGCTCCCGGCCCTGGGTTTCGGCGGCGAGGGATTCGGCGGCGAGCATGTCGGCCTCGAGTTCGAGCTCGGCGGCGACGCGGTCGGGCGCCATCAGCAGGGCGGTGATCGGGATCGTGACCACGAGCATGCCCAGCACGAAGACGGGGAACAGGATCGAGAACACCTCGAGTCCGTCCGGGCGCGCCACGGCCTGGTCGACGGTGACGCTCAGCCCGAACACGCCGGTGTAGTGCATGGCCACCAGTCCGGCCGCCACGACCACCGACGCCACGAGTCGCAGCGTGCGGGATTCGAGGGCCGAGATCGACCACATGATTCCGACGCCGACGACCAGGCCGATCACGGCCGACGCTGCCGTCAGCAGGATGTCGGATTCCACCGAACCCTGGATCTCGAGGGAGGCGACGATCGCGAGGTCCATTCCGGTGAGGCCGACGCCGAGGAGCACCGCACCGCCGGCGAGGCGGCCGATCTCCACCGACGCGCTCGGCCGCCGGTGTTTCGTCGGCGGCGGGCTGATGATCAGCAACGCCACCGCGGCGGCCGCGACGGGCACCACGAAAGAAACCGCGATCCACAGGACGTCGTAGCGCACCACGCTGCCGTAGACCTCGAACCCGACCATCGCGATGTAGTGCGGCAGCCAGGCGCCGATGCCGCCGATGGACAGCGCACCCCAGGCCAGCCAGAGGTACCGTTGCCTCGGGTTCGGCGCGGTCACCGCTTTGCGGGCGCTGGCGATCCCGACGAAGACGCCGATGAACGCCGTGACCGCGGCGAGGGCGACGATCCACGTGCCCATGGAGAAGTGCTGCAAGTCGTCCGACATGTTTCGAATCCTCAGTACGCGGCAGTGTGGAGCTTGGTCAGTGCGTATTCGGTGATCGCGACCAGGGCGCGTTTCGCCGATTCCCGGTCACGCGCGTCGATCGGGATGATCGGCACGTCCTCGGAGATCGCGAGCGCCGCACGGATGTCCTCGATCGGGTACCGCGGGGCGTCGTCGAATTCGTTGATCGCGACGAGGAACGGCAGTTGCCGGGCCTCGAAGAAGTCGACGGCCGCGAAACTCTCGTCCAGCCGGCGGGTGTCGATCAGGACGATCGCACCGATCGCACCGCGGATCAGGTCGTCCCACATGAACCAGAACCGGTGCTGACCGGGGGTACCGAACAGGTACAGCACCAGGTCGTCGGCCAGGCTGATGCGACCGAAGTCCATGGCGACGGTGGTCGTGCCCTTCTGCGGTGTCGCAGCCAGGTTGTCGACGCCGTCGCTGGCGTTGGTCACGAGCGCCTCGGTGCGCAGCGGGACGATCTCGGAGACAGCCCCGACCAGCGTGGTCTTGCCGACGCCGAACCCGCCGGCGATCACGATCTTGGTCGAGGTCACCCGATTGCGGGGATCAGATTTCGCGAAGTCCACTGAGGACCCTTTCGATGAGTTCACGACGTTCGGAGTCGGTCGAGTCTTCCTTCAGGGTGGCCAGGATCTGCAGATGACCGGCCTCGACCAGGTCGGCGACCAGGACGCGTGCCACTCCGAGGGGTACGCCCACCCGGGCGGCGATCTCGGCGACCGAAGGCGACTGCTGACACAACGCGACGATCGCGGCGTTGACGTCGTCGAGTTCCCACTGCCGGTCCACCGACTGCGGCAGTGCCTGAATCAACGCTTCGAGTGCGAGCTCGACCGCAGGCCGGGTCCGGCCCGACGTCAGCGAGTACGGGCGCACGATGTTCGGGCCCGGCTGCTCCGAGTGGTGGTCGTTCATGGGCATGGGCTGGTCAGAGACCCTGCGGGGTGCGGGCCGTGGCCTGCACCGATGCGCCGACGCGGTCGACCAGGATCGCCATCTCGTAGCCGACCTGTCCGATGTCGCACTCGGCGTCCGTGAGGGTCGCGAGGTGCGAGCCGTCGCCGACGCTCATGAGCAGCAGGTACCCGTGCTGCATCTCGACCACCGACTGCAGCACTCCGCCGCCTTCGAACAACCGGGACACACCGGCGGACAGGCTGGCCAGCCCCGAGGTGACCGCGGCCAGCTGCTCGGCCCGGTCGATCGGGAGATGGGCGCTGGCTGCCATCAGGAGACCGTCCGCGGACACGAGCACGGCGTGCGAGACACCGGGCACGTCACTGGCGAAGTTCGACACCAACCAGTCGAGCGGTCGCGTGACGTCGGATCCATGAGCGGTGTTCATCGGTCTCCTTCAATGCTGTTACGTTCCGCGAGCCTCGTGGCCCTGCCGTTTCGGACGCCCTGCTGGTGACGACTGAGATTGGCGCGAATTGTCTCAGGGTCACGCACCCGGCGCAGTGTCCCCGTATTGTGCGCGCCTTCGACCGTGCCGGGAACCAGCCGGTCGCCGGGACGCCGCTTCGGCAGTCCGATCTCCGGGTCGACCTCGACGGGAGTCTCGCTGATCCGTTCGGCGGCGGACCATCCGGCGTCGCCGGCGGAATGCCAGACGCCGGGTGCGCCTTCGGCGCCGGTCGGATCGGTCAGCCAGTCGGACACCATGTCGGAGAAGATCGGGGTGCCGCCGCCGGGCCGGGGTGTGGCCTCGGCCGATGGCGGATCGATCCGCGACTGGAAGAACGACGCGGTCTTCGCCGAGTTGGTGCGGTAGCGGTGCCGGACCGGTGCCTGATCGTCGCCGTTCGACGACGGGGGCGCCGGCTGTTCCGCGGTCCGCGCCTCGATGCGGTTCTCGCTACGTGGTGCGTGCGGTGCGTGCTGCGGCTGCGATTCCGCCGGTGCCGTCTCCGGGGTCGCCGCCTGCGGCCGCCGCACGGGCAGCTTCGGCATCGCCCCGGTTCCGCGGACGTTGACGGTGTCCTGGGACTGCGCGGTCGGGGCACCGGCCGACGATCCCGCGCCGGCCGCGATGCCACTGGCACCGGGCTGACGTCGGGGCAGGCTCGTGCCCGACGCCGTCGTCACCGCGCTCGCGGGTGCCGGGGTCGGCGCGGACGGGGGCGTGGACGGGGTGCGGGTCGGCAGTCCGTTGCGGGTTGCCGGCTGCTGTCCGTTGTCCTTGCCCTGTGCCGGGGCCGGGGGTGCCGGAATGGCGGTCCGGACCGGCGCCGCGGGAATCCTCCGCTGCGGTCCGGTGTCCTGCCGGGCGGCCTGCGACACGATCAGCGCATTCGGGATGTGGATGCTCACGGTCACACCCGGGTTGCGGGCGGTGTCGAACGTCGACCGTAGGCGCACGGTCAGGCCGTGACGCTTCGCGAGCCGGCTCACGACGAACAGACCCATGTGACGGGCGGTCTCGGGACCGACCTCACCACCCGACGCCAGACGCTCGTTGACGGCGCGCATGTCGTCGGCCGGGATACCGATACCGCGGTCCGCGATCTCGAGCAGCACCCCGCCGTCCACGGCGCGGGCGAAGCTGAACGTCACCACCGTGTCGGGCGGCGAGGCGCGCAGCGAGTTGTCGACGAGTTCGGCGAGCAGGTGCACGACGTCCGTGACGACGGTGCCGCTGAGCGCGCCTTCGGGGGTCGCACCCATCTGCACACGCTGGTAGTCCTCGACCTCGGAGATCGCGGCACGCAGCACGTCGCCGAGCGGGATCGGCGCAGCCTGCGAACGACGCACGCGGGTGCCGGCCAGAATCAGCAGGTTCTCACCGTTCCGGCGCATACGTGCGGCCAGGTGGTCGAGCCGGAACAGACTCTCGAGTCGCTTCGGATCCTTCTCCTCGAACTCGAGATTCTCGATCAGGCCGAGCTGCTGGTCGACGAGCGACTTGCTTCGGCGCGCGAGGGTTTCGAACATGTCGTTGATCTGCAGGCGCAGTTGCGCCTGCTCACCGGCGAGCTTGAGTGCCTGCCCGTGGATGTCGTCGACGGCGCGGGCGAGCTGGCCGATCTCCTCGGAGGAGTGCACGGCCACCGGCTCGAACGACAGTGCCCGTGGATCGTCGCTGGCCTTGATCTGCTCGATCGCCTCAGGAAGGTCGCGGCGGGCGGCCTTCAGCGCGCCGTACCGCAGGCGGCGGATCGGACCGATGAGCGACCGCGACACGAGGAGCGCGAGGACGAGGGCGGCGAGCAGGGTGCCGAGGACGATCGCCGTGTCACGCAGCGCGGCGGACCGGGTCTCGGCCGCGCGGACCTGCACGGTGGACGCGATGTCCTTCGCCGCCTCGCTGGTCAGCTCCTGGTAGACGTCACGGCTCGCGATGAGCGAGGAGCGCAGCTGCAGGATGGGCAGCATCCCGCCGCGCGCCGCGTCCGCCAGGCCCTGGTCGATGAGGGCGTTGCGGTCGTTGATGTTGTTTCGCAGCGTCTCGAGACGGGCATCCCCCTTGGGGTAGTACCGGTCGAGGACGTCGAGGAGGCTCGATTCGGCGCCGGCGGCCGCGACGACGGCCGACGTGGGAATGTCGCCCGTGCGGGCCTTCTCCCGTCCGTCGGGACCGGCGTAGACGTCCTTCACGATCACGAGACCCATGGCCTGTTCGAACAGACGACGCTGCGCCTGCCACGCGTTGGTCAGCTGGTAGCCCTTGTCGACGACTTCGCTGTCTTCGATGGGACGCACGATGTCGTCCACTTCGCGGATGAAGTCCGCGGCGAACGCGCGCTGGCGTTCCGCGAGCAGGTCGGTGGCGACGCCCGGGGAATCCATGAGATTCAGGAGCGCGCGGCCGTCCGAGACGGTCTGGTTGATGGAACTCGCGACGGCGGGATCCAGCTCGGGGTTCCGGGCCTGCTCGGACACGTCGTTCATCAGGGCTTCCGCGTCCTCGCGGTCCTGCTTGGTGAGGGTGCCCGAGGCGTAACCACTGGTCACGGTACCCATCGAGGCCTCGAGGGCCACGATGTCCGGGACGACGACGATCTGGTCGGCCGCCTCGGTGAAGTGGACGGCGTTACTCAGCTCGCCCTGCACACGGAGTCCGCCGAGCACCATGGCGACGGTGACGGGAACTGCGAGAACCGCGGTGACCTTCCACCGCAGGCCCCAACCCTCGATATCCCAGAACTTTGCCCGGGGCGGCGAATCGTCGCTCATCCCACGCTTCCTTTCCAACCACTCATAGCTTGTCGCTCTGTGCTCGTGACCGCGCCTGCGGCAGGACAGTCGTACCGGCCCGGACGACACGCGTCGACAGAGGAAAGTGATCGATCAGTTGCGCTGTGCGCAGCGCTGCCCGACGCACCGATTTCCGAATGTAACGAGTTCATCACATCCCCATGGGGAACGTTCTTACCACAGAAATTCCCCGATCCTTACTTCCAAGTAACATGCGCACCACCGATCCCAGACGTTGCCGTCGCGGGGGGATCAGCGGACCAGGCTACACAGAATCGCGGTTCACAGTCGAGGACGGATTTCCGCGTCACCCGGTCCCGCAACCGGCCCAGACGGGTGCAGCCACCGGGGTCTTCCGACCGCCGGTGGCTGCACGATATCCGTAATCTCTTGTGCCGGATACCTAGACGTCGAGGAAGCGGACGTCCTTGGCGTTACGGGTGATGAAGCTACGCCGGGCCTCGACGTCCTCACCCATGAGAACGCTGAACAGCTCGTCGGCTGCGGCCGCGTCGTCGAGCGTCACCAGACGCAGGACGCGCACCGTCGGATCCATCGTGGTCTCCCACAGTTCCTTGGCGTTCATCTCGCCGAGACCTTTGTAACGCTGGATGCCGTCGTCCTTGTTGATCTTCTTGCCGGACTCGAGGCCGGCCTTGACCAGGACGTCGCGCTCGCGGTCGGAGTACGCGAACTCCGGGTCGCTGCGCTGCCACTTCAGTTTGTACAGCGGGGGCTGTGCCAGGTAGACGTGGCCGTGCTCGACGAGCGGGCGCATGAAGCGGAACAGCAGCGTGAGCAGCAGCGTTGCGATGTGCTGGCCGTCGACGTCGGCGTCGGCCATCAGCACGATCTTGTGGTACCGCAGCTTCGCGATGTCGAATTCGTCGTGGATGCCCGTGCCGAACGCGGTGATGATCGACTGGACTTCCGTGTTCTTCAGCACACGGTCGATACGTGCCTTCTCGACGTTGATGATCTTTCCGCGCAGCGGCAGGATCGCCTGATACATCGAGTCGCGGCCGGACTTGGCCGAGCCGCCTGCGGAGTCACCCTCCACGATGTAGATCTCGGACTTGCTCGGATCGTTGGACCGGCAGTCGGCGAGCTTGCCCGGCAGGCCGCCGAGATCGGTCGCGCTCTTGCGGCGCACCAGTTCGCGGGCCTTGCGGGCGGCGACGCGGGCCTGCGCCGACGACACCGCCTTGTTCACGATGGTCTTCGCGTCGGCCGGATTCGCCTCGAACCAGTGCGACAGGTGCTCGTTGCTCGCCTTCTGGACGAACGACCGGACCTCGGTGTTACCGAGCTTCGTCTTCGTCTGACCCTCGAACTGCGGTTCACCGACCTTCACGGAAATGATCGCCGCGAGGCCCTCACGGATGTCGTCACCGGTGAGCTTCGGGTCCTTCTCCTTGAGGAGCTTCTTGTCGAGCGCGTACTTGTTGACCGTCGCCGTCAGAGCGGAACGGAAGCCCTCTTCGTGGGTGCCGCCCTCGTGGGTGTTGATGGTGTTCGCGAACGTGTGGACCGACTCCGAGTAACCGGAGTTCCACTGCATCGCGATCTCGAGTTCGTGGCCGGTGCCCTTCGCGGTGAAACCGACGACGGAGTTGTGGATCGGCTGCTTCGTGCGGTTGATGTGCCGCACGTAGTCCTCGAGGCCGCCCGGGTAGTGGTAGACGCGGGTCTTCACCTTGTGCACGGCAGGCGCACCCGCCTCGGCGGACTCGTCCTCGGCGGTCTTCGGCGCGTCCGCGACCTGGCTGACGACCTCTTCGGTGACCTCGGCGTCGCTGACGCGCTCGTCGGTGAGGGTGATCGTGAGGCCCTTGTTGAGGAAGGCCATCTCCTGGAGGCGGCGCGCGACCGTCTCGAAGCTGTAGACCGTGGTCTCGAAGATGTTCGGGTCGGCCCAGAACGTGACCGTGGTGCCCGTTTCCTTGGTGGCCTCGCCCTTGACGAGTTCACCCGGCTTCGAGTCGGTGTAGGTCTGGTTCCATTGGAAGCCGTCGCGCTTGATGTCGACGTCGAGCCTGGTGGACAGCGCGTTGACGACGGAGATACCGACACCGTGCAGACCGCCGGACACGGCGTAGGAGTCGGAGTCGAACTTGCCGCCGGCGTGGAGCTGGGTGAGGACGACCTCGACGGTGGGGACACCGGAGGCGTGCATCCCGACGGGGATGCCTCGACCGTCGTCGACGACCTGGACGCCACCGTCTTCGAGGAGGGTGATCTCGACCTTGCTGGCGTGGCCGGCCATGGCCTCGTCGACGGAGTTGTCGACGACTTCCCAGATCAAATGGTGGAGACCACGTTCACCGGTGGAACCGATGTACATACCCGGTCGCTTACGAACGGCTTCGAGTCCCTCGAGGACGGTGATGGAAGAAGCGCCGTAGTCCTTGCTGGAGGTGCTTTTGTCTGACTTCTGGGCAGCCACGGGTGGGTAGCTCTCCTTCTCCGTCCAATGCCCGACGCAGGCGCCCACCGCCCTGGTCGGGCACGCGGGAGACGAGAATCGGGAATCTTGCCGCTAGTTACCTCGGCCATCTTACTGGTACGTCAGCGCCAGGAGCGTGCTATGACACCCCTGAGCGCCCCGTAGACGAATTTTCAGGGCGTCTCGGGAGTGAAAACCTAGGCCGAAGAGCTCTCGGACGGGCCGTCCGAGAGATCCGTCCACTGCCGGTCCTCGACGGCCAGCACGAACTCCGCGGCGAGTTGCGCGATGTCCTCGGCGTGGGAGATGGGCGACCAGTGCCCGGCGTCGACCTCTCGACGGCGCAGGTCGGGTGCCCATTTCTCGGTGTCCTCGTAGCCGACGGGCCGCACCGCCTTGTCGTTCTTGTTGAGGATCAGCTGGACGGGGACGTCGGTGTACCGCTCGCGCGGCCTCAGCAGACTCGTCCGGATGTTGGCGCGGTACAGCTTGAGACCGTTGACCATGTCGTCCGCCAGCGTCGGCGCCGGACGCACCAGCGCGGGATCGAGGCGGTCGAAGAACTTCAGGAACGCCGGCCAGTGCCGGGAGAACCAGAGTCGCAGCGGCAGCGTCGCCAGGCCCGGAATCTGGAACAGCACGGTGTAGCCGGACGCGACGGCCTGCGCGAGCGGCCCGCCGAAGCTGCGATCCGAGATGCGACGGCGCATCCACTTGCCGAGGTGATCGAGGTTGGGCCCGGAGACCGAGGTGAACGACGCGATCCGCGCGCGGGCCCCCGGTTCACAGACGGCCTCCCATGCCTCCACCGATCCCCAGTCGTGGGCCAGCACGTGCACCGGCCGTCCCGGGCTCACGGCCTCGATCACCGCGAACAGGTCGCCGGCGAGGGTGGGCAGCCGGTAGTCCTCGACCCGGGTGGGCACGGTGCTCCGGCCTGCGCCGCGGCTGTCGTAACTGACCACCCGGAACCGCTCCGTCAGAAACGGCACCACCCGGCTCCACAGGTCGTGGGTGTCGGGCCAGCCGTGCACCAGCACGATCGTCTCGCCGTCGGGGTTGCCCTCCTCGAACACGGCGAGTTCGACGGAACCGTTGGTGATCCGCCGGGCGGTACCGGATGGGGATGGAGTCATGGTGGGTCCTCTGATCGTCGTGCGGGTTCGGGTTTGACGGTGGGAACTACAGATCGAGGACGAGACGGCCACTGTCTGCGCGGGACACGCAGATCAGCATCTCGTTCTCCTGCTCGGCGTCGGTGAGCCGCGTCTCGCGGTGATCCGGGGTGCCGGAGAGTACCTTCACCCTGCAGGTGCCACAGAATCCCTGCTGGCACGAATACCCCACTCCGGGCATCGTCTTCTTGATCACCGTCAGTGCGGATTCGTCGGCGGGCACGGTGAGCACCTCGCCCGTGCTGACGAGCTGCACTTCGAATTCGGTGCCGCCCTGTACCGGCGGCGCCCCGAACCGCTCGAAATGCAATGCGGTGGCCGGGCTTCCGGGGAATGCACGGCGTACCGACTCCAGCATCGGCGTCGGCCCGCAACAGTAGACGGCGCCGCCCGGCGCTGCACGCTCCAGCAATTCCTCGGCGGTCGGCAGTCCGAATTCGTCGTCGGGACGGATGAAAACCCGTGACCGATCGAACGTTTCGATCTCGTCGAGGAACGGCATCGACTCCCGTGACCGGCCGGAGTACACGAACTGCCAATCCATTCCGAGTTCGCGCGCCGCCCGGACCATCGCGAGGATCGGCGTGATGCCGATGCCGCCGGCGACGAAGAGCGCACTCCCTTCGCCGACGAAGGGAAACCCGTTGCGGGGGCCGCGAACCGTCACCTGGGCGCCCGGTTCGAGCGCGTGCATCTCGAGGGATCCGCCACCGCCGTCGGGGATCCGGCGAACGGCGATACTGTAGCCCGTGCGATCGGCCGGGTCCCCGCACAGCGAGTACTGGCGTCGCAGTCCGGACGGCAGGTGGAAGTCGAGATGCGAACCCGGCTGCCACGCAGGGAGTTCTGCGCCGCCCTCGGCTTCGAACCGTAATTGGACGACGTTCTCGTCTCGCGCGACGACATCACGTTGGGAAACAACCATTTTCATCGCCACGTCCGGATTGTGACCAGCGACGCCCGGGTTGTATTCGTACGCGGTGAGAACACGGAGGTACTTGGCGGCCACAGCCTCGGTGATCCGCATCGCGCGGTCGGGGCGCGGTCGCCCCTTGATGTCCGGGGGAGCGTCGTAGCGGGGCAGGCCCTGCCCGGTGAGCACGTGCCGCACCTGCGACAGCTTCATCGCTCGGCCGCCTGAGCCGCGGGCGAGGACGCCAGGTACTTCACAGCCTGCGCCGTCGAACCCTCGTTGCTCGGGTGATACGAACGCCTGAAGTACGTAGACATCCGCTTGCCGAGTTCCCGGGCCGTCGGGAGGGTGCCGCGCTTGCCTGCTGCGAAGAAATCGGTCAGGTGCGGCTTGCGCCGGTGCGCCGACCACTGGGCGAGCTCCGGATCGTTCCGCATGAGGAAGCGGGTGCCGCGCACCCACAGCCACACGATGACCGGGGTGACGATCACCTGGGTGCGGATCCGCCGGGACTCGCGCTTGTCGAAGTACCGCATGACGTCGTAGGCCACGGAGCGGTGCTCCACCTCCTCGGCGCCGTGCCAGCGCAGCAGGTCGAGCATCGTCGGATGCATGCCGGCGCGGTCCAGTCCCTCGGCGTTGAGGACCCAGTCGCCGAGGAACGCGGTGATGTGCTCGATGGCGGCGATGACCGCCAGCCGCTCGATCAGGTAGTTCTTCTCCCGCAGACCGGTCAGCGGTCGCGGTCCGAGGATCTTGGAGAAGGTCCATTCCATCTGCTCGGTGAAGGGCGACGGGTCGAGACCCTTCTCCTTCAGGTGCGCCAGCACGCCGGTGTGAGCGTTGGCGTGCATCGCCTCCTGGCCGATGAACCCGACGACGTCGTCGCGGAGCTGCTCGTCCTCGATCAGCGGCAGTGCCTCTTTGAACGTCTCGACGAACCACTCCTCACCCGCGGGCAGGAGTAGGTGCAGGACGTTGAGGACGTGCGTGCTGAACGGGTCCCCCGGGATCCAGTGCATGGGGAGGTTCGACCAGTCGAACTCCACGTTCCTGGCCTGCAACAGGATGTGGTCCGGTTCGGGGATCGCGTTCCGGGGTGCAGTCGGGGCGGACATCTCACTACTCCTTCGTGCCGGCGGCTGCGCCACGACGAAGGCTTGTGGCGCAGTTCACTCGAAAACTTGGAGTAACTGTAACACCGGGTAATAGACAAAACTAGGACCGAACGTCCGCTCCGGCCTATCCGTAGGTGTCCCGAGGGCCGCGCCCCCGGATGTGCCGTTCCCCTTTTCGCCAGCTCGGGGCCGTCGGACCGGTGATCCGCAACGACTTCACGACGCCGTCGCCGACGGCCGCGGCGATCTTCGCGAGAATCTGTGACTGCATCATCCGAAGCTGCGTCGCCCAGGCCGTCGACTCCGCGGAGACGCTGAGAATCCCGTCCCGCAGCCCCGTCGGTTCGGCGTGCGCGGCGATGTCCTCACCGACCACCTGCACCCACCGACCGAGAACCGTCCCCTCGGACACCTTGGGCGACCAGCCGCGTTGTTTCGCGATCGCGTTGGTCAGCGCACCGAACGGCTGCGGGTCGCGGTCATCCGGCCCGGGACCCGACCATCCGCGTCGACGCCGGGCGCGCAGGGCCCGGACACCGGTTCCGGACCGGCGGCCCTGCCCGACGGATTTTCCGCTCGCCTTCGCCGCGGCACGCGCCTCCTCGAGGGCCCGCCGGGCGAGGTCGATTCCCTTCACCTCCGGTTCGGGGGCCGCAGCCGGTGCGGTCGGTTCGAGATCATCCGTCACGGCGGTCCTCCGTCTCTTCCACAATGTGCGATATTCGTCCTCGATCGGTGTCGCGGGCCTCCACGCCGAATCGGACGGCGTCGAGCTCCTCCGGAACATCTTCCGGCACGGCCGCCGTGATGAGCACCTGTTCCGCATCCAACGCGACCTTGGCGAGTGCGCGCCGTCGACGTCGATCGAGTTCGGCGAACACGTCGTCGAGCATGAGGACGGGATCGCTGCCCTCCGAACGCAGCAGGGCGAATCCCGCCAGCCGCAACGACAGCGCGAACGACCACGACTCACCGTGACTCGCGAATCCCTTCGCCGGGGTGTCGCCGAGTTGCAGTTCGAGATCGTCACGATGCGGGCCGACGAGACACACACCCCGCTCGATCTCCTTGGAGCGCATCACGGACAGCTCCTGAAGGAACCGCTCCTCGAGAAACGCGATATCGCCCGCATCGGGCACTCGAGCCGGTTCGGTGAACTCCGGCGGCAGCGACGAGCCCAGACTCGAGCGGTAGCGGATGCTCGCGGGCCTCGACTCCGGCGCCAGCGATTGGTATGACTCGGCCAGATGCGGAGCGAGATCGTGGACGAGGTGAAGCCGTCCGGCGAGCAGCTGCGCGCCGTGTGCGGCGAGATGTCCGTCCCAGACCTCCAGCGTGGCAAGGGCACTCGCGCCGTCCTCGCTCGGCTGGCCGCCGCGCGACACCCGTCGCAATGCGCCGCCTGCGGTCTTGAGCAGCGCCGACCGCTGCCGCAGCACCCGGTCGTAATCGGCGCGCACCGCCGCCATCCGCGGGATACGGGACGTGAGGAGCTCGTCGAGGTAGCGCCGCCGATCACCCGGATCGCCGCGGACCAGCGACAGATCCTCCGGCGCGAACAGCACCGTCTGCAGAATCCCGAGAATCTCCCGCGGCCGCCGGGTGGGCGACTGGTTGATCCGTGCCCGGTTGGACTTGCCCTCGTTCAACTCGAGATCGACGGTCAGTTCCCGGCCGGCGTTGACGACGGTGGCCCCGGCGAATGCCTGACCGGTGCCCGTCCTGATCAGCGGGGCGTCCGAGCTGACCCGATGAGACGAGAGGGTCGACAGGTAGCCGAGCGCCTCGAGCACGTTCGTCTTGCCGTGACCGTTGGGTCCGACGAAGACGGTGCAGCCCGGACGCAGGGTGAGACCGAGGGCGTCCCAGGAACGGAAGTCTCTGAGCGAGAGTGCGCGAACGAACACCTACGTTCCAGAACCGGCTTCTGCCTCGCCTGCCGCCTTCTTCACGGCGTGACCACCGAACTGGTTGCGCAGCGCCGAGACGGCCTTCATCGCGGGGGAATCATCCTGACGGGACGCGAAGCGCGCGAACAACGCGGCCGAGATCACCGGTGCGGGCACGGCATGATCGATCGCCTCGAGCACCGTCCAGCGGCCCTCACCGGAATCGTCTGTGTAACCGGAGATCTCGGCGAAATCGGGATCCTCACCCAACGCCTTGACGAGCAGATCCAGCAGCCACGAACGAACGACCGTGCCCTTGGTCCACGCGCGCAGCACACCGTGGACGTCGGTGACGAGGTCTTCCGCCTCGAGCAGTTCGTAGCCCTCGGCGTACGCCTGCATCAGCCCGTATTCGATGCCGTTGTGGATCATCTTCGCGTAGTGGCCGGCGCCGATCGGGCCGGCGTGGACGAAACCGTCCGCACGCTCACCCTCGGGACGGAGGGCGTCGAAGACCGGCAGCGCCCGCTCGACATCCGCGTCCGATCCTCCGACCATCAGCCCGTAGCCGTTCTCGAGTCCCCAGACCCCACCGGACACACCGCAGTCGAGGTAGCCGATGCCGCGGGAACCCAGCAGCTCGCCGTGGATTTTGTCGTCGGTGTATCTCGAGTTGCCGCCGTCGATCACCAGGTCGCCGGTCTCGAGCACCGACGACAGTTCGGTCACCGTGTCCTGGGTGATCCTTCCCGCCGGAACCATCACCCACACGACTCGCGGAGACTCGAGTCGTTGCGCGAGTTCCGCCAGCGACGCCACATCCGTGACCTCGGGGCGGGGGTCGTAGCCGACCACCTCGTGCCCGTGCGCGCGCAACCGCTCGCGCATGTTGAATCCCATCTTTCCGAGCCCGACCAACCCGATCTGCATCGTGATCTCCGTCCACTCGTGAGATTTCGTTCGGCAGTGCTGGTTTCGCTTCCGCGAATCCGTCAGCCCGGGAGACGCACCGGCATCAGCAGGTACGTGTACGCGCTCTCCGGCGCCGCGAAGTTGCCGGAATCGTCGGGTTCGATCTCGTCCTCGGTGGCCGGACGCAGCACCGCGGGGCGGCTGGGGGTCGTGAAACCGAACAGCACCTGCTCGCTGTGCAGCGAAGACAGTCCGTCGATCAGGTAGCCGGGATTGAAGGCGATGGTGAGCGGCTCACCCTGGAACACCGCGTTCAAGCCTTCCTCGGCGCGACCTGCGTCGTCGCCACCGGCGGAGAGGAGAAGCCCCTCGGTGGAGAACTGCAGGCGGACCTGCGCACCGCGCTCGGCGACGAGGGCCACACGCTTGATGGCCTCGACGAGCGGAGCGATCTCGACGGTGGCCAGCGCGGTGTGCTCGGACGGCAGCAGCTGCCGGAACTTCGGGAACTCGGCGTCCAGCAGCCGGGTGGTGGTGCGGCGGCCGTCGTTGACGATGCCGAGGAGGCCGTCGTTGCCGACCGCGGAGCCCGAACCGAGCGCGAGCTCCACCGGCGAAGTGGCATCTCCTGCAAGCGTTTTCGCCGACTCGGAGAGCGTCTTGGCGGGGATGAGGACGGCCGCGGTGGTGTCGGGGTTCGCCGGCGACCACTCGAGTTCACGGACCGCGAGACGGAACCGGTCGGTGGCGGCGAGCACGATCGCGTTGCGTTCGATCTCGACCCGGATGCCGGTGAGCATCGGCAGGGTGTCGTCCTTGCCCGCCGCGACAGCCACCTGACTGATCGCTTCGGAGAAGACGTCGGCGGGAATCGAGCCGGTCTGCTGCGGCAGCTGCGGAAGCTGGGGATAGTCCTCGACCGGCATGGTGGGCAGGGAGAACTTGGCGCTTCCGCACGTGATCAGCACGCGGGTGCCTTCGAGGGTCACATCGACCGGCTTGTTGGGGAGCGACTTCGTGATGTCGGCGAGAAGCTTGCCGGAGACGAGGACCTGACCGGCGCTACCGACCTCGGCTGCGACCCTGACCTGGGCCGATACCTCGTAGTCGAATCCGGAAACCGTCAACCCTTGCTCGGTCGCGTCCAGGAGAACACCGCCGAGAACGGGGACAGGAGGCCGCGACGGCAGACTGCGAGCGACCCATGCCACTGAATCAGCGAATTCTTCCCGGGAGACACGAAACTTCAGGCTTCCAAGCTCCATCGCCGGGTTGTTCCTCTCGGTAGGCACGGTTGTTCGCCACGGTCGGCCCGTGACCACAGCACTGCAGTCTTTCACAGAGCGGCGATGCATAACCGTATGCCCTCGAGGACGAACTTGAAAGCGGAACGGTCGCGTCCTCGAGTCTCCGCCAGAGGCCTGTGAACCGACGCTGTCCCCAACCCTGTTTTCAAAGAGGTTTTTATAAGAATTAATGAGAAGTACTATTAGGTCCTGTGGAATCTGTGGACGAAGGCGTGTAGACGCTGGTCCGTCCGCGTCGTCGTATGGGGAATTCTCGAGGACAAACTCGAGGACCGATCCGGCACCCATGTGGACTACTCGAGGTTGTTCAAAGTTCTGCACGTTCTGTCCACAGAGATTCCACCTCATCCCCACACTTATCCACAGGTGTGCATGCTTTATCCCAGGTCCCGGCGTCGGCGTGTTGCACCGGCGTGTCGTGTCGGCGAGGGTTCGCGCGAGCCTCGAGTAGGCCCTCGAGCGGTACCTCGAGGACCCGCTCGAGCGAACCCTCGAGGACCGGCTCGAGGGGCCCTCGAGTTACCCGCGGGAGAGTGTTTCCCCCGAAACGACCTGTGCCCCCGGTAGGCGAGCTACCAGGGGCACAGGAGAGGCAGGTGTCGGCGACTACCTCTTGGAACGCTGTTTGATCCGGGCGGTCAGCTCCTGGACCTGGTCGTAGACCTTCCGACGCTCCGTCATCTCCTTGCGAATCTTCTTGTCCGCGTACATGACGGTGGTGTGGTCGCGGCCGAACGTCTGCCCGATCTTCGGCAGGGACAGATCGGTGAGCTCGCGGCACAGGTACATGGAGATCTGCCGGGCGGACGCCAGCGGACGTGCCTTGCCGGGGCCGCAGAGGTCGTCGATGGACATGTTGAAGTACTCCGCGGTGACCGCCATGATCGTCGCCGCATTGATCTCGAGACTCGACGAGTCCGGCATCAGGTCACGCAGCACCACCTCGGCGAGCGTGAGGTCCAGGGGTTGCCTGTTCAGGGACGCGAACGCCGTCACACGGATGAGGGCACCCTCGAGTTCCCGGATGTTGCGTTCGATCCGGGAGGCGATCAACTCGAGGACGTCGTCGGGCACCTCGAGCCGGTCCATTCGGGCCTTCTTGCTGAGGATCGCGATGCGGGTCTCGAGTTCGGGCGGCTGAACGTCGGTGATCAGGCCCCATTCGAACCTGGTGCGCAGTCGTTCCTCGAGTGTCGCCAACTGCTTCGGCGGCCGGTCGGACGAGACGACGATCTGCTTGTTCGCGTTGTGCAGGGTGTTGAAGGTGTGGAAGAACTCCTCCTGGATACCTTCCTTACCCTCGATGAACTGGATGTCGTCCACCAACAGCACGTCGGTCTCGCGGTAGCGGCGCTTGAACGCCACCTTGCGGTCGTCGCGGAGGCTGTTGATGAAGTCGTTGGTGAACTCCTCCGTGGAGACGTACTTCACCCGCATCCCCGGAAACAGCCGCTGGGCGTAGTGGCCGGCGGCGTGCAGGAGGTGCGTCTTGCCGAGGCCGGACGCTCCCCACACGAACAACGGGTTGTACGCGCGCGCCGGCGCCTCGGCGATGGCCACCGCCGCGGCGTGGGCGAACCGGTTGGACGAGCCGATCACGAACGTGTCGAACGTGTACTTCGCGTTGAGGCTGTTACCCCCGGTCGCCGACGGTGCCGGGCCCGAGGGCGGCTTCGTGAAGTACGACGGCCAGGATTCGTGGACGCTGGCGAGGGCCTCGCGGTCGTCGTCGACTTCCTCGAAGTCCGTCGTGTCCGAGTAGGGCTGATCCTCACCGGAGCCGAACCGGCGCCTGCGGAACGAACCGGAACTGGTGACGGAAGGCTCGAGGTGGCGAGGAGTGTGGATAGGTTCCGGCTCCGGCCGGTGGTCCCGGCTCGGGGGCTCGGATTCGGGTTCGTCGTCGACCGGGGCCGCGATACGCACACCGAGGCCTTCGACCTGCTCCCCGAGATGCCGGCCGAGGGCGTGGAGGATCGGCTCACGGAGATCCCGCTCGATCGCCTCCTGCGCGAAGGGCGACGGAACGGACAGGAGCGCGAAGCCCTGTGCGAGCGTCAGCGGTTTGACGAGCGCCAACCACGCCTTCTGTCCCCTCGTCAACGGCGGCAGATCGCCGCCGGGCGAATCGGATGTGAGGTCTGCGACGACGTCGATCCAGATCCGTGCGAGCGCATTCGGATCGTCGTTCACGTGGTTCCTCCCCAGTGTGTTCACGGACTCGGCGCCAGCGGTGCCGAGTCGAGTGTCGGTGCCGTCGTCGAGGTGGAATTGGGAGCTTCCCCGACCTGAGGATGGACCCCGTACGGACCTACGAATATGCCATCTGAACTGTGTTTCCACACAATTATCCACAGATGTGGACAAACCGCAGACGCCCCCTGTCGAGACGCCGTTACGTGGCAAGGAGTCCAGATTGAGCGCGCTGACCTGCGCTTATGCATGCGAAACCTGGATGAGCGGGTTCGAGGACCCGGGAAGTGAAGGGTGTCAACAACCCTCGTGGCGATCCGAAGCGGCACACCATCTGTGCCCTGTGGATGAATTGTGGTGAATATGCAGATGAGAACGGTGAAGTCGAGAGCTGGGCACTCGATCAGGGTTCATCGGCGAGACCATGCATAGACGCTAGCAACAGTGTCGGCAACCTCACAGCGGTTTGGCACATTGGAAGTTGGGGTGCAAGCATTTGTCGATCCTCGGCGTGTCGGTCAACCGATTCGCGGGGGAATCGCAGGTGAGCGAGTTTGACCTGACCGTGAGTGGTAAGTACTCTCGAACAGTCACCCTGTGGTGAGGTGGCGGTTTCATGCTGGCTCGAGTCCAGACGAAGTCGTTCCATCCCCACCCTGTGGATGAACACCTGAGTTTTCGCCAATGTTAGATCCATGACGCCGGGAGGCGTCGATGAACTTCGAGGAGTGTTGACCGTGGCCAAGGGCAAGCGGACGTTCCAGCCGAACAACCGACGCCGCGCGCGCGTTCACGGCTTCCGTCTTCGTATGCGGACCCGTGCGGGTCGTGCAATCGTTTCGGCGCGTCGCCGTAAGGGCCGCGAATCTCTCACCGCCTGATCCCGACACTGGGTTCGGGAGCTCGGGGTGTTGCCTGAGCCGCACCGATTGCGTCGTCATTCAGATTTTTCGTTGACTGTGCGACGTGGTCGTCGGATGGGAAGACGCGACCTGGTTGTGCACGCCTTCGACCGTGCGCAGGCAGATGAGCTGGTGAGTAGCGGCGGTCCGCGATTCGGACTGGTTGTGAGTAAGGCTGTCGGGCCGGCGGTGATTCGACATCGAGTCGCACGCCGGCTTCGTCATATCTGCATCGACCTCGTGGACGTGGTTCCACGGGGTACCGATGTGGTGATTCGGGCTCTTCCGGGAGCTGCGACTGCAAGTAGCCGGGACCTGGAGAAGCAACTCCGTGCAGGTCTCCTTCGATTGGACCTTCTTGCGCCCGTGAGTAACTCCGCATGAAAAGCGCACTCCACGAGTCGCGCACCGACACGGCCGAGGGCACCTCCTCGGCCGCCTCCGCATGGAAGTCGGTCCGTGCGTTACCGGCGCGCACTCTCATATTCTTCATCGAGCTCTACCGGACGTATGTGTCGCCCCTGAGGTTGCCGACCTGCCGGTTCATGCCGACCTGTAGCGAGTACGCGGTGGAATCCCTGCGTACCCACGGGGCGATCAAAGGCCTTTTCTTGACGGTGGTTCGGTTGGCGAAGTGTGCCCCCTGGCACCCTGGTGGGTGGGACCCGGTCCCTGCCCGTCACGACCGTCATGCGGGTGGCCGTTGCTGTCCGGCGAACGTGGACGAACAGAGGAGTACATAGAGCCGTGCTCGACTTCATTTACTATCCGGTGTCCGGGATCCTGTGGGTCTGGCACAAGATATTCGGTGCCATTCCCTTCCTCGGGCCGGACAGCGGTGTCACGTGGGCGCTCTCCGTGGTGTTCCTCGTGTTCACCCTGCGTGCCGTGCTGTACAAGCCGTTCGTCAAGCAGGTTCGCACGACCCGCCAGATGCAGGAACTTCAGCCGCAGATCAAGGCTCTGCAGAAGAAGTACTCGGGTGACCGCCAGCGTCAGGCCACCGAGATGCAGAAGCTCCAGAAGGAGCACGGGTTCAACCCCATCATGGGCTGCCTGCCGGTTCTCGCACAGGCTCCGGTCTTCATCGGCCTGTTTCACGTGCTTCGCTCGTTCAACCGCACAGGGACCGGCTTCGGGCAGCTCGGCATGTCGGTCGAGGCGAACGCGAACACGCCGAACTACTTCTTCAGCGTCGAGGACGTGCAGTCCTTCCTGAGTGCCCGACTGTTCGGCGCACCCATCTCGGCCTGGATCACCATGCCGAAGGAGCAGCTCGACGCGTTCGCTGCCTACGGCCCGATCCCCACGGTGTTGAACATCGCCGTTGTCGCGGTTCCGCTGATGGTCATCGCCAGCATCGCGACCCACTTCAACTCGCGCGCCTCCGTCGCGCGGCAGAGTCCCGAGGCTGCCGCCAACCCGCAGTCCGCGATCATGAACAAGCTCGCTCTGTGGGTCTTCCCACTCGGTGTGCTCGTCGGTGGCCCGTTCCTCCCCATCGCGATCCTCTTGTACTGGGTGAGTAACAACATCTGGACCTACGCGCAGCAGCACATCGTCTTCCGTCGCATCGACGAAGAAGAGGAAGAGAAGAAGCAAGCTGCCATCGCACGCCGGGCGGACAACGCTCCGAAGCCCGGTGCACGTCCGGATCTCACCAAGAAAAAGAAGAAGTCCGCGACCGCAACGGACGGTTCTTCCTCGGCGGACGAGCCGGAGATCGTCGAGGGCGTCGTCGAAGACAGCGCCTCCGATCAGGTGAGTGGTGATGGTTCGGCGACGGGTACGTCGAAGCCGAAGCCCGGTGCCCGCCCCCAGTCCAACCGCGGAAAGTCCCCCAAGCGCAAGCGGCGCTGATTCAGAAAAGAGAACGAGCATGGCTAGTGAGCCTGACATCGCAGTGGACGGAGATGAGACAGACGTGACTGCAACGACGCAGAACCCGGACACCGAGGTGGATTCCGATTCTGACGACTACCTGATCGAGGAAGGGGAAATCGCCGGCGACTACCTGGAGCAGCTGCTCGACGTACTCGACTTCGACGGCGATATCGACCTGGACGTCGAGGGCGACCGTGCTGTTGTCAGCATCGACGGTGGAGACGATCTCACCAAGTTGGTCGGACGCAAGGGTGAGGTGCTCGACGCGCTCCAGGAACTGACTCGCCTGGCCGTGCAGCAGGCGACGGGCGAACGTAGTCGCCTGATGCTCGACATCGCCGGATGGCGTGCCGGCCGTCGCGCCGAACTGACCGAGCTGGGTTCCTCGGCTGCCCGCCGCGTACTCGAGAGCGGCGAACGCGAGGAGCTCGCTCCGATGACGCCGTTCGAGCGCAAGATCGTTCACGACGCAGTCGCGAAGGTCGATGGCGTTTCGAGCGAGAGCGAAGGCGCCGAGCCTTCACGTCGCGTGGTCGTCATCAAGGACTGATCCACACACGCATCACCAAGGCGGGGCTCCCGGATAATCTCCGGGAGCCCCGCCTTTTTCTCTTATCCGCGTGTCGCCATCCGTCACTGTGGCTTCGTTTCGTTTCACGTGAAACACCCACCCCTCCCCTCCCCCACCGAGGGTCGGGTGTCCGCAGCGAGATTCGGATGCCTTCTCCGCTCACTGCGCTGTCTCAGGGCTTCGTGGACAGTTCTGATGTTCTGGTGTTCGCAGCAAATCAAGCGGCGTAGTCGATGCTTCAGGACCGGATCTGCACCTCGGCGTCCCCACGGTGGATGGCCAGAGTGATGCTGCGGTGGCTTGGACCTGATCGGGATCCGAGAGAGTGTGATGTTTCGCCCACGCCCGCCGTGGTTCGGCGACCAGGGTATGCGGGTGTTTGACGAGGTGCCACCAGTCCGCCAACAGGTCCACCGCTCCGCGGGCACCAGCATCGCAGTAGGCGTCCCGTGGAGTGGTGGGGTTTGGGACTGAGCGGCGCGGCTCCGACGTAGAGAGGGCCATCGGCGGGATCTTCGGTGTGTACGGCCAAGCACGCATCGAAGAAAGAGGTCCACCGATGGCCCTGTCCCAGTCTGCCCTGTCCGAGCTACTCGACGCATTCCGTGCCGGAGAAGGCGTGGATCTGATCCGTGAATCGGTCCGGATGGTCATGCAAGAACTGATCGAAACCGAAGCCACCGAACAGATCGGCGCGGGCCGCTATGAACGCACCGAGGCCCGCACCGCCGAACGCAACGGGGCCAGGCCCCGGCTGGTGGCCACCCAAGCCGGTGACGTCCAATTGCGGATCCCGAAACTGCGCAAGGGCTCGTTCTACCCCTCGATCCTCGAGCCCCGCCGACGGATCGACCAAGCGCTGTACGCGGTGGTGATGGAGGCCTACGTGCACGGAGTTTCCACGCGCAGCGTGGACGACCTCGTGGCGGCTCTGGGAATCGATTCGGGTATTTCCAAGTCGGAGGTGTCGCGGATCTGCGCGGGCCTCGACGAAGTTGTCGGCGCGTTCCGGACCCGCCCGCTCGACCACACCGCGTTTCCTTACGTCTACCTCGATGCGACCTACCTGCACGTACGCAACTCCTCTTCGCAGGTGACCTCGATGGCGGTCGTGGTCGCCACGGGGATCACCGCCGAGGGTGCGCGTGAGGTCCGCCCCCGCGAGCGGGTGGTACCCCCAGGCCTCGATGTCGGGGACAGTAAGGACGAGGTGTTCTGGCGAGGCTTCCTCGCTTCGCTGAAGAGACGCGGCCTGTCCGGTGTCCGACTGGTCATCAGTGACCAGCATGCCGGGCTGGTCGCGGCACTGCTGCGTTCGTTCCAGGGGTCGGGGCATCAGCGGTGTCGGGTGCATTTCGCGCGAAACCTGTTGGCGCATGTCCCCAAGTCGCACTCCGACATGGTCGCCGCGGTGTTTCGCACGATCTTCGCCCAGCCCGATCCCGCGACCGCGGCCTCGACGTGGGACGAGGTCCGTGATCAGTTGGCTGGCCGGTTCCCCAAGATCAGTCCCTTGATGGGCCAGGCGAAGTCAGAGGTCTTGGCGTTCAGCACATTTCCGCGGGCGCATTGGTCGAAGATTTGGTCGACGAATCCGTTGGAGCGGGTGAACAAGGAGATCAAGCGCAGAGCCCGCGTCGTGGGCATCTTCCCGAACGAGGCGGCCGTGATCCGACTCGTCGGTGCAGTCCTGGCCGACATGCACGACGAGTGGCAGTCCGGCGAGCGCCGCTACCTCTCAGGGGGGTCGATGGCGCTGCTGGGCCCCAGCGGCGATACTGGGACCATCGCCGCGATCAACCGTGGCGAGTAGGCACCGAGGATTCGACCTCAAAGCCCACCACCCCACGGGGCTCTATCGCACCGCACATAACCCAGCGCGGGCATCCACAGTTCATGGTCAAGATTGGGAGCTTCGTTGTCGTTCGGATTTGGCCCTGGTCGATCGGGCGGGTGATCGGTGGGAACCGGAAATCACACTGACGATCCCCGGCGAGGGAGGTGGTGCACGAGGAAGGATTCGGCGGCAGGAAGATCGGGCACAGTTCGGCGCCTCGGATGCTGAGGATCCGGAGTGGTCCCAGCCGATCCGTTCGGCCATCACGCTTACCGGCATCTCGAGATTTCAGTGCGCCCTCGGCGGCTCACACCAAGCGGACGGGGAGTGTCCCCATCGGCCAAGTGATCGCCTTGATTGGCAACTGTTCGAGCCGGGATCGATGGACAGGGGTCAGAATTGGGATGCCGTGGCTGGCTCAGTTTCAGGGACCGCCGAAAACGTGAATCCGTCGGCGCCTTGTGGGCGAGCCGATCGACCAACCCTCCTGCCCCTGGCCGTCGACTAGTGCTGAGATCGTGGCGACGAGTGCCGGCTCCATCGAAGCTCTGATTCGCTCATCCGGCGATGGTCACCCGAAGCAATCCGTGAGTGTTAGCGATGTCCTGAGACATACCACTCAGGGGTATTTGTTCCGCGCGATGAGTTTCGACGCTCCTCGAAGTCCACATCATTGAAGCGACCGAACCGGTGCCGTCACCTGGATGGAGTGAATGATGACCGAGGACGAACGACAGATCCGGAATCTGATCGACCGTTGGGCCGAGGCTGTGCACAGCGGCGACATGGCCGGTGTTCTCGCCGACCACTCCGACGACATTGTGATGTTCGACGTGCCACCGCCATATGAGGGTGCTCGCGGAATCGATGCGTATCGCGAGACGTGGCCGCCGTTCTTCGAATGGCAGTCGAACGGTGCCCGATTCGAGATGGTGTCATTGGATGTGACTGCCGGTGAGGATGTCGCCTTCGCCCATGCACTCCTCCGCTGCGGCACGGAAGCGGAGCTCGCCGACAATCCAGAGAACCGGCTTCGCCTCACCGTGGGATTGCGGAAGGAGGACGGTCGTTGGCTCGTCGCTCACGAACACCACTCCTTTCCAGACACCACAGTCTGACGCCGGTTGATATGGCGCCGCCGCCGGATCGTCGCTTTCACTCGTTTTCGAAGTAATTTAGGTTGTAGTTTCACCCACCCAACCACACCCGGGAGTTTCGTCACTGTGATGATTGAGAAACCGGGATTCCTCGGAGTGACGCTGTCGAGAGGTAGCGTCGAGTAGGCGTGGATCGCTGCTACTCGTTGGAGAGGTCCGGCTCGATTGTCGTTCTCTGGAACCCTCCGTCCGCCGGCTTGGGAAGGCCGCCGGGTGATGCGCGGAGTCGGTCGGTGTCCCTCGTCTGTTCCACGTGAAACACGAGTGTCAGTTCTTCCACGTGAAACTGCCCGCACCAAACGGCATGAAATAGGCAACCATCCGATGCGCTCGCGCCGGACCATGTCGGCCTGGGCTAGGGCTGGGTTCGAGTCACGTCCGTGGACGGGATCGCCTGTTCCACGTGAAACATCAGCGCTGCGATCTCGCCGTAGTAGATCTGCGGAACCGTTGCCGGCGATGTGCGCGAGATCGACGTCCGAGAGGGTTCACCGCCGAGGCGACGGTCCGACCTCCGGGGTCGGCGGGATGTATCACCGATAGAGACGACCCAACCCCTCCCCTCCCCCACCGGAAGGGGTGCGGCTCGACACTGTTCCGGCGTTGCGCGTTCGAGTTAAGGGACATAGTCGCGAGCGAGGGCGGATAATGAAGAAGCTGTGTTTGTTGATTTCGCGTTATTCGCGGGAGGATGTTTCACGTGGAACCGAATGGTGGAGAGCCGGCCGAATGGGACGAACAAGCGGCGGCACGCCAGGTGTTCGGTGAACGATTCGATATTGCGGAGCGCTATTACAAGTCCTTGGCGAGCGACGGTGTCGAACGGGGGTTGATCGGACCGCGAGAGGTTCCGCGACTCTGGGAACGTCACCTCCTCAACTGTGCCGTCGTCGGTGAACTGATCGCCGAGGGTGAGTCCGTCGTCGATGTCGGAAGCGGAGCCGGGTTGCCCGGTATCCCCCTCGCGATTGCCCGACCCGATCTCCGCATCACGTTGGTGGAGCCGCTGCTGCGACGGTCGGTGTACCTCGCCGAGTTCGTCGAGTCGAACGGCCTGGACGTGCTCGTGGTTCGGGGCCGCGCCGAGGAGTCGGGTGTGGTGAAGGAAGCCGGTGGCGCAGACGTCGTGACTTCCCGAGCGGTGGCACCGTTGGAGAAGTTGGCCAAGTGGTCGCTGCCGCTTATCCACGAGCATGGGAGAATGCTCGCATTGAAAGGTTCGAGCGCCGCCGAAGAGATTTCCCGTGATCGCGCTTCCCTGACTCGGTTGGGTGCTGGCAAGCTGGATATCGTGGAATGCGGAGTGGGCCTGCTTCCTGTCCCCACCGTTGTCGTTCGGGCAGAACGTGTACCGAAACGCCGTCAGCGTCGATGACGATGTGCACGGTGACTAGGGAGTGAGTATGTCGAGTAACGAGCGATTCCCAATCGAAGGAGTAGTCAATGTCGGGTGGGCCTGAATCCGCCGTTTCACGTGAAACAACTTCACGTGAAACCGACCATCAATCCGACCAGGCGACGAGCTCCGGGAACGGAGACGACGGATTCACGGCCCCTTACAACGGAATCTCCGTCGAGGAGACTCCGATCGGTGCTGCCGCGCACCGCGCAAGCCAGGTGCTGCACCCCCACTCGGTGTCCCTGCCGAAGCCGCCCGAACGGCGGATCCTCACGATCGCCAACCAGAAGGGCGGCGTCGGCAAGACGACGAGTGCGGTCAACCTCGCATCCGCCCTCGCGGTTCAGGGACTCACCGTTCTGGTGATCGACCTCGACCCTCAGGGCAACGCCAGCACCGCGTTGGGCGTCGCTCACCACTCCGGCGTGCCGTCCAGCTATGAGCTTCTCCTCGGTGAGGTGACGGCCGCGGAAGCGATCCAGAAGAGCCCGCACAACGACCGGCTGTTCTGCATCCCGGCCACCATCGACCTCGCCGGCGCCGAGATCGAATTGGTCTCCATGGTCGCCCGCGAGGGGCGGCTGAAGGGCGCACTGTCGGAGAAGGCTCTCGGCGAGGTCGATGCCGACTTCATCCTGATCGACTGCCCGCCCTCGCTCGGACTGCTCACGGTGAACGCGATGGTCGCGGCCAAGGAAGTCCTGATTCCGATCCAGTGCGAGTACTACGCACTCGAGGGTGTGGGACAGCTGCTGCGGAATATCGAACTGGTGCAGGCGCACCTCAACCCGGACCTCCACGTGTCGACGGTCCTTCTCACGATGTACGACGGGCGCACCAAGTTGGCGGACCAGGTGGCCGAAGAGGTTCGCACCCACTTCGGCGACGCCGTCCTGCGCGCTGTCATTCCCCGCAGCGTGAAGGTGTCAGAAGCTCCCGGGTACGGCATGACCGTGCTCGATTACGACCCCGGTTCGCGGGGCGCAATGAGTTACCTCGACGCGGGACGTGAACTCGCAGCACGCACCGCACACATCACGAAGCAGGAGCAGCGATGAGTCAGACGCGTAAGGGTGGACTTGGCCGTGGACTGGCTGCGCTCATTCCTACGGGACCGACCACGACGGGACCGGGGCTGGGCAACGCCGCCGCCGACGTCGTGATCGGGGCGGACCGGCGCAACGTACTGACCGCTCCCGCACCGAACTCGTCGGACGCTGCAACCGACAAGAAGACAGCTCCCGCGTCCACGGGAAACAACGGAGACAGCAACGGCGCCGACGGCGCGTCGGGGAACGGTGCTGAACCCCTCCCCTCCCCCACCGGAGCGGTGTACCGGGAGATCGCTCCCGACCTGATCGAGCGGAACCCCAAGCAGCCGCGTCAGGTGTTCGACGACGACGCTCTCGCCGAACTCGTCCACTCGATCCGCGAGTTCGGGCTGATGCAGCCGATCGTGGTGCGTCCACTCGACGACGGCAAGTTCCAGCTCGTCATGGGCGAGCGTCGGTGGCGTGCCAGCCAGGAGGCCGAGCTGGAGACGATCCCGGCGATCGTCCGCGAGACCGGCGACGACGCGATGCTCCGCGACGCGCTCCTGGAGAACATCCACCGCGTGCAGCTGAACCCGCTCGAAGAGGCGGCGGCGTATCAGCAGTTGCTCGAAGAGTTCGAGGTGACCCACGAGGAACTGGCGGCGAAGATCGGCCGCTCGCGTCCCGTCGTGACGAACATGATCCGACTGCTGAAGTTGCCGATTCCCGTGCAACGACGCGTCGCTGCGGGCGTGCTGTCCGCCGGTCACGCTCGCGCCCTGCTGTCGCTCGAGGCAGGAGCCGACGCGCAAGAAGTGATGGCAGCACGCATCGTTGCGGAGGGCATGTCTGTTCGCGCGACGGAGGAGGCGGTGACGCTCGCCAACCGCAGCGACGACCAGGCAGCCCAGCCCGCCCAGCGTCGTAAGCCGATCCAGATGCCGGGACTGCAGGACGTCGCCGAGCGGCTGTCGGATTCATTCGACACGAGGGTCACGGTCAGCCTCGGCAAGCGCAAGGGCAAGATTGTGGTCGAGTTCGGTTCGGTGGACGATCTTCAGAGGATCGTTGGGATGATGGAGGCACAGAAGGCCGATTCATGAGCGCCTGACGGAGGTAGAAGTACCCGCGGATGATCCGTCACTGTGACAGTGGCCGATGACGGACCGAGTCCAGCAGAACTATCGGGGGCGAAAAACGTTGAATACCAGAGGATGTCGAATGATCTGCGGTAGTGACATATGGAGGCTGAGCTAGCCAGTGTCGACTCACGTCACATCGCTCACTCTCGACGGCTTGGACAAGCTCTCCGCCCACGCTCGTCGCTGTGTCTTCTGGGAAATGGATCCGGCGGCGATCCACAGTTCGCGCGGATTCTGCGACCAGGAGTTCGAGAAGGAAGCCTGGCTCTCGATGGTCATGCTCGAATGGGGATCGTGCGGGCAGGTGGCCGTCATGGACGGGAAGCCGGTCGGCAGCGCCCTCTACGCTCCCCCACGGACCGTGCCGCGCGCTCAGCTTCTCCCGACCGCTCCCGTCGGTGCCGACGCCGTTCTCCTCACGAGCCTCCGGCTCGAGCCTGCCGGCGAAGAACAGAATCTCGGAACCACGTTGATCCAGGCCGTGGTGGCCGATCTGGTGCGCCGCGGTGTTCGCGCCCTCGAGGCGTTCGGTATCCGCAATACCGACGGAACCGGGCCGATCGACACACACGGGATGGCGTCAGCCACTGCGGCCCGTGAGTGCTCCCCCGAGGAGTGCATGATCCCGGCCGATTTCCTCGAGGACAACGGCTTCGAAATCGTCGCGCCCCATCACCGGTTCCCGCGCCTGCGGCTCGAGCTGAACCGGGATCACGGATGGAAGGAAGACGTGGAGGCTGCCCTGGAGCGCCTGATCCACACGGCGTCGGTGAGCATGGTCGACATCGGGGAGCGCACACCCGTCGGTGCGCACTGAGCGCTCGGGAACGAGAAGTCAGGAACGTTCGGAGGAAGACAGCTCTTCGGCGAGCAACTCGGCGAACGTGAACGTTCCGGTCGGCTGATCGTCCTGACCGAGCAGGTACAGACGCTTCACGGAGATGAGGATCGCTTCGGCGATGGCGTCGCGTGCCCGCGGGTTGGAGAGCACCGCGGCATCGAGGTCATTGGTGAGGTACCCGAGGTCGATCTGCACGGTCGGCATGTTCGTCAGACGCAGCAGGTCCCAGGTGCGGCCGTGGGTCCGGCAGTCCTGCAAAGGCGTGCGGGCCACGATCTCCCGCTGGATGAATCCGGTGAGAACCTGACCGATCATCGACGTCGAACCGTGCGAGTTGCCGAAGTGGAAGCTCGCGACACCGTTGGCGGACGGGCTGGTGTTGCCATCGCAGCGCAACGAGATCATCAGGTCGGCGTCGAAGGCGTTCGACGTGGATGCGCGTTCGATGTCTGTGGGGTTCGCGTGGTGCGGGCGGGACAGGAACGTTTCCATGCCCGTCGCGGCCATGCGGCCCTCGAGGCGGCTGGCGAGGTCCCACAGGATGTCGGACTCCGAGATCGTGCCGTACGGGGACCGCACGATGGTGCCGTAGGTGTCGCCGCCGAGGCCCGGATCGATGACGATCCGCTTGCCGCTCAGCTGGGGTCCGGAGCTGCGAACCATTTCTTCTTCGCTCATCGCATGCGGTGAACCACCGGTGACGCGGGTGCCGAGCAACTCGAGCGACCGCAGGGTGGCCGGACCGCAGATGCCGTCGGCGGCGATCCCGATCTCCCGCTGGAACGAGGACAGCGAGTCGTGGGTCTGCGGGCCGAAGAAGCCGTCGACGCGTCCGACGTAGAAGCCGAGATCCTGCAGGCGGGTCTGCAGGGTGGCGACGTCGTCGCCGTAGAGCGGTGCGGACAGCTGGTAGATCAGCGTGCGCGCGCCCAGGCGGTACGACGCCTCTTTCATGGACCGGTAGGTGGCAGGACCCACGATTCCGTCGACGAGAAGCCCACGCTGCTGCTGGAAGGCCCGTACGGCGCTGTCCAGGTGATGATCGAACACGGCGTCGGGAGCAATCCAGTGCGAACCGTTGGTGCCCTCGCGCCGGCTGTCGGCGACTCCGTTGTGCAGGAAACCGAGACCGGCCAGAGTGCCCCGAATCTCAGCGACGGCCGGACCATGGTCGCCGTGACGGAGTCGGTGCATGTTTCAGGGCCTCTCAGTCCGAATCAACGAGTACTTACGAGTCTCGGTACAAACAAAACGATCGATGTGTTCCGGTCGGTCTAGCTGATGCGACTGGAGCACATCGATCGATTGTCTCAGAGATTCCCACAAAATCGGGAATCGCGCCGGGTGTTCGGGTGTCGATCAGAGAACGTCGGCGAGCTCTTTCAGCAGCGCAGCCTTGCCCTTGGTGCCGACGATCGTGTTGATCGGCTTGCCGTCCTTGAACAGGATCAGCGTGGGGATCGACATGACCTGGAAGTCGCGGGCAGCGCCCGGGTTGGCGTCGATGTCGAGCTTCGCGATGGTCAGCTTGTCGCTGTGCTCACCGGCGATCTCCTCCAGGACGGGGGCGATCATCTTGCACGGGCCGCACCAGGTGGCCCAGAAGTCGACGAGGACGGGCTTGTCGCTGGAAATGACGTCCTGCTGGAACGAATCATCGGTGATGGTGACGGTGTTCGACACGGGGATTTCCCTTACTCGAGGTGGTCGGTGGGTGTGTGTGGTGAGCTCAGGCGTCGACCGGCGAGCCGGCGGCGGCGACGGTGTTGGCCGTGATGTCGCCGCGCTCTGCGAGCCAGCGCTCGGCATCCATGGCCGCGGAACATCCGGTCCCCGCGGCGGTGATCGCCTGCTGGTAGATGTGATCGACCAGGTCGCCGGCGGCGAAGACGCCGTCCACGGAGGTGGCGGTGGTCGGCGTCTTGACGATCACGTAGCCGGCGTCGTCGAGGTCGACCTGTCCCTTGACGAGTTCGCTGCGCGGGTCGTGGCCGATGGCGACGAACATGCCGGTCACGTCCAGCGTGGACGTCTCACCGGTGACGGTGTCGCGGATCACGAGGCCGGTGACGCTGTTGTCGCCCAGGACCTCGACGGGTGCCGCGTTGGTCACGAACCGGATCTTTGCGTTCGCCTTGGCGCGCTCGAGCATGATGCGGGACGCGCGGAACTCCTCGCGGCGGTGCACCACGGTGACGCTGCGGGCGAAGCGGGTGAGGAAGGTGGCCTCCTCCATGGCGGAGTCGCCGCCGCCGACCACGACGATGTCCTGATCTTTGAAGAAGAACCCGTCGCACGTGGCGCAGGCGCTGACGCCGCGGCCGAGCAACTTCTCTTCGCCCGGAATCCCCAGGTAACGGGCTGCGGCGCCCATTGCCAGCACGACGGCGTGCGCCTGGTAGGTCTCGCCGTTCACGACGACCTTCTTGATCGGGCCGGTGAGGTCGAGTTCCTCGACGTCCTCGGTGCGGATGTCGGTGCCGAAGCGCTTGGCCTGCTCGCGCATCTGGTCCATCAGGTCGGGGCCCATGATTCCCTCACGGAATCCGGGGAAGTTCTCGACCTCGGTGGTGGTCATGAGGGCGCCACCGAACTGGGTCCCCTCGAACTGCAGCGGTTCGAGTTCCGCGCGCGCCGCGTAGACGGCAGCGGTGTATCCGGCAGGTCCCGAACCAACGATGATGAGTTCATGAACCGTCGATGGAGTGGTCATGCGGGCCTTCCAGTAGTGAGGGGTGCTCAGTCGTATGGATCAACACAAGACTAAAGGGTGTTGTTCCCCGACTGCAGGTGATACCGGTCGCTCCCCTCGCAGGCGCCCTGATCAGCGCAGAGTCTCCCGGATGACGCAGCGGGTGCCCGTGTAGATGGTGGGCATGCATTTGTTGCAGTGGATGCAGAGTCCCTCGGGCACGTGCCGGTCGCGGAACTTGTTGACGAGGTCCGGGTCGCGGAGCAGGGCGCGCGCCATCGCGACGAACTCGAACCCTTCGCAGAGTGCGTTCTCGATGGTGTCCAGCCTGTTGACGCCGCCGAGGAGGATGAGCGGCATCGACAGGGCCTCGCGGAACTGCCGGGCCATCGGGAGGAAGAAGGCTTCCTCGAACGGGTAGGTCGGAAAGATGCGCGGCCCGTAGACCTTCAGGCCCCAGCCCACCAGCTTGGGCTGTGAGGCAACGAATTCCGCCATGGGGACCTCGCCGCGGAAGAAGTACATCCCGTTGAGCAACGAGCTGCCGCCGGTGAGCTGCAGTGCGTCGAGGTGCCCGTCGGCTTCGAGGAGCTGCGCGATGCGAAGACTGTCGTCGAGCCACAGCCCTTTCGGAACACCGTCCGTCATGTTGAATTTGGCCGTGACGGCCACCGAGTCGCCGACGGCGTGGCGCACTCTCTCGATCACCCGCCGGGGGAAGGCTGCCCGCCGCTCCAGGCTGCCTCCGTACTCGTCGGTGCGCTTGTTGAGGTTGGGACTCATGAACGAGCTGAGAAGATAGTTGTGGCCGAGGTGGACCTCGATCGCGTCGAATCCGGCCTCGACGGCATTGCGGGCCGCGTCCTCGAAGTCGCGGGTGACCTGGTCGAGTTCGTCCCGCGTGGCACCCTTCACCAGACCCATGGCGGGCGGACTGAGCCGCGTGGACGGCGCGAGGGTCTTGGTGCGGTTGGACAGCGTGTTCGCGACGAGACCGGCATGACCGATCTGCGCCGCGACCGACCCCCCTTCGGCGTGGACGGCGTCGGTGAGCCGGCGCAGATCGGGGACGCGGGCACGGTCGAGCACAAGAGTGTTCGCGTGGACGCGTCCGCCGGGTGAGACGGCGCAGTACGCGACGGTCGTCAGTGCGGCACCACCGCGAGCGACCTCGGCGTGGAAGTCGACGAGCTGGTCGGTGACCCGGCCGCGCGGCATGACGCCCTCGAACGTGGCCGCCTTCACGATTCGGTTGCGCAACGTCAGGGGTCCCAGGCGGGCCGGCTCCCAGATGCCGGGGTGAGGTGGTGGAACGGTCATGGTGGTCTGCCTTCGAGGGTGGGGGTGTGAGGGCGTTCAGGCGAAGGTCGCGGCCAGCGCCGCGCGGGCAGGTCGCCAGGTGAGCCCGAGCTCGTCGCGGGTTCGCGAGTCGTCGGTGGGGGTCGCGGAGGTGAGCAGCCAGGCGGCCTCGTAACTGAGCCCGGCGCTGAGGGGTGTGAACTTGCCGATCACGTCGGCGATCCGCCCGATCGTGCGAAAGCTGCTGCCCGACAGCGGGATGCGCCGGAGTCGACGGCCCGAGGAGTGTTCGAGGACGTCGATGAGCTGGTTGAACTCGACGAGTTCGCCGCCGCAGACGTATCGCCGGGGACCGTGGCCGGGGTGCATCGCGGCGGCGTGGACCGCGGCCACGTCGCGGACGTCGATCATCTGCATGCCACCGTCGAATCGGGGTGCCACCCCGCCGCTGATGATCGCGCCCCATCCCTGTTCGGTGACGCCCTGCGTGGATCCGAGCCCGGGACCGACGACGCTCGTCGGGTAGGTGATGACCACGGGGGCGCCCGCGTCCTGGAGCGCTCGGGCGATGCGATCGGCCGCGGCTTTGGTGCGGCCGTACGCGCTGCGACCCGACGCCGTCGGACTGTCCGGTCCGATGACGGCGTCGGGCGACGGAAACAGGGCGCTGAAACTCGCGACGTGGATGATCGGGTCGAGTCCGCGGAAGGCCGCCCGGGTGAGGATCGCGGCGGTGGCCTGCGTGTTGATCTCCCACATCAGTTGTTCGCGTCGGTCGTCGGTGCCCACTACCCCGGCGGCGTGGAGGAGGGCGTCGCAGCCGTCGAGGAGGCGTCCGACCGCCTGGGTGTCGCGGATGTCGCCGACCACCTGCTCGATCCGCGCGGCGTCGTCCCCGGCCGCCGCCAGCAGGCCGTCGGGAGATTCGGCGGGCAGCACCAGCAGTCGAACCGTGTGGCCGGCGGCGAGGAGCGCCAGCGTGGTGTGGGCGCCGACGTATCCGGTGCCGCCGGTGACCGCGATCTTCATGTGTCCGCCCTGTTCGAATTACGGTGCCACTGGACTCGTAATAGGCACGATATAGCGCGGAAGGCACTTCTGTCCCACAATTCGAACCAATGAATGCAACTGGAACCGGCCGCCCCCGCGACCCGCGGATCGACACCGACGTCCTCGCGGTCACCCGGGCGATGCTCGTGGAATCGGGCTGGGAACAACTCAGCATGCGGGCCATCGCTACCCGCTCCGGGGTGAGCAGGGCGTCGATCACCAGACGGTGGCCGTCGAAGGCACACCTCGTTCTCGACGCCATCCTCGGCGCGACACCCGACCTGACACCGTTCGAGGGCACCGATCGTGAAGGCTGGGTCCGCTGGGTGGTGACCGGCAGCGCCGAATTGTTCTCACGACCGGAGGTGCGAGCGGCCACGCCGGGTCTGCTGGCGGCGATCCGGGACCACGACGATCTCCGGACCGCGCTCTGGCGGGGATTCAGCGGGCCGAGTACTCAGCTGTTCGGGAGCGAGGGTGGCCCGGATGAGTCGAGCACCGCGACGGCGGTGCTGGTGCTCGCCGCCGGTGCCGCACTGTTCACGAGCCTGATCGCCGTCGAGGACGACACTCCGGAACTGCGTGCGAAGATCCTCGAGCTCCTCATGCCGGTCGCGCGTTCGGAGCGGGAAAGATTTTGATAATCAACCGATCTCGGTGACAGCGATCGTCGCCGGATCTCCCGCGCCGCACTCGCGGCCCACCACCAGGGCCGTGATCTGCGGTGGACGCGGCGCAGCCACCAGCAGCAGTACCCCGGGAACACCGTCGAGGCGAACCTCACCGGACCCGAGAAGGGGGCGGGACGGTTCGATGCCGTTGGCGCGCAGGCATTCTGCGAGCTGTGCGGGATCCTCGAGTGGTCCGAGCTGCCGCGAACCGATCACGGTGAGGAGGCGTCCGGAATCGAGATCGGTGCCCAGATCGAGAACGGCTGGTGCCGGTGAGGTTTCGGAACTGGGCAGGGCAACGGCCGGCTCGGATTCCCGGCTGTCCGGCGTGACGACCGCGACGGCCACCACGACCGCTGCCGCCGCCGCGAAGGTCCCCGCGGCCGCAGCCGCCCACTTCCGTCGCCGGGCGAGCGGCACCACGGTGGCCTCGGCAGGTGTGTCCCGTTCCGCCGCGAGAGCGCGGTTGATGCGGTCGGCGACGTCGGCGGGAATCGGGGTCGAGACGGAATGATCGCGTCCGAGCGCGCCGAGCTGATCGGTGACCCGGTCGAGTGCGTCGATCACGGCCATGGCCTGCGGGTCTTTCCGGACGAGCGGCCACAGGCGATCGCTGCCCGACTCCGGCAGCACCCCGGCGTGGAGATCGGCGAGCAGGTCCTCGGAGTACGGCGGTGCGGGCAGCGCGGCATCGGAAGGGTCGGGTTCACGGTCGGCCATGGCACCTCCTCACCGGTTCATTGTGGTCCGGGACATTGGGACACTTCCCCGCCCCTACTACGTTTTGACGCCCCGGAGTCATGATCGGTTCCCCTCCACCCGAAAATATTCGAGAGAGGAGGCCAGCTTCTTCCGGCCGCGGGCGCAGCGGCTCTTGACGGTGCCTTCCGGAACCCCGAGAAGCGCGGCCGCCTCGCTGGTCGAACGGCCCTCGAGGTCGACAGCCACGATCGCGGTCCGCTGGTCCGGGGGGAGCTGCGCCAGTGCGCGCTCGACCACCAGGCTGAGCTCCACCTCGGAAACGTAGTCGCGGGTATCGCGCGGTTCGTCGTCCTCGTCGGCGGACAGGGACACCGCCGGCCGAGCCTTGTTCCGGCGGATGCGGTCGAGGCAGGCGTTGACCACGATCGTGTGCAGCCAACTCCGGACCGCGGCGTCCCGGCGGAACGAGCCCGCGTTGCGATGCGCGGACAGCAGCGCCTCCTGCAGGGCGTCCGCCGCGTCCTCGGTGGTGTAGCTGGTGCGTTTGGCGACGTGCCACAGATGGTCGTAGTGCCGTCCGAGCAGTGTCTCGAATGCGTGCCGATCGCCGGCGACGTGCGCAGCCAACAGGTCGACGTCCGAGGGCTCACCCTCGGAATCCCCCCGGAAGATTCGCACCGGCGGATGTTAGCTCAGTTCGCCGATCCGCGAGCACCGGGTGCCGACTACGTCGCGGCGTTGAAACCGATGTCGGCGATGGACGATTGGTTCTTGCCACCGGAATTGCTCAGGCCGGTGATCCACACCAGGACGTTCTTGGTGGGTCCCTCCGACTTCACCGGGATCTCGGTGACACCGTTGCCGAGGACCTTCGAGCCGAGCACCTGCGTCTGGTCGAGGGTCGGGTTCTCCGACGGCGCGCTGCGAATCTCGACGTTGGTGCCCGGTGTCGGCGAGTTGATCCACACGCTCGACAGTGTCGCCGGCTCGTCCAGCGTGACCATCAGGCCCACACCGTTCTTCAGCGCGGGGAACGGCTGGAAGTACGAGTCGGTGCTCCACACGGTGGACGTGTTGCCGTCGACGGCCAGCCGGGCGTTCGCGGCGGAGTCGGGTGTGCCCTGCGGCGAGAACACCGTCGCCCCCGAGGGGCTGACCGGCGCGACGTTCGCGGCCGGGGCGGGCGCGGGCGCGGGCGACTCGGGGTTGGGCGGGGCCTCGGCCGACGTGGTGAGCCCGAAGTCCTGTTCGGTGAGCGGCGCGTCCGAACTACTGCCCGTGAGGAACGTCGCGAGCCAGAAGCCCAGGAGCGCCAGCACGATGATCGTCACGACCGCGAGGCCCACGAGCGCCGCGATCATCCGGTTGGACTTCTTCTTCTCCGCCTCCAGTGCTTCCGGGTCGGCGAGAGCGTGACCGGTCGTGCCGGGGCCACGTTGCCCGAGCCTCAGCACGGGGATGAATTCGGTCTTGTCGTTGACGACGGACGCCTGGTCGAGAATGTGCTGCACGGTGGCCGCCGTGCGGATTCCCCCGTTCGGCTCGAGTGAGCGCAGCGCCACCGCGGAAATCTCGAACGGGACCTCCGGCCGGATCACCCGCGGTCCGATGGGCTGCCCGCTCGAGTCGCGGTCGGCCAGTCGCATACCGCCGACGCTGCCCGGACGGTTCGAACCCGACGGGTCACCCGCGGGAGCGGACGGGTCGCCCAGCGGCCAGCGCGCGGTGATGAGGGCGTAGAGCATGGCGCCCAGTCCGCGCACGTCGGAACTCGAGTCGGAGTCGGCGAGCGTGGCCGGGAACGCCAGCACGGCATCGCCGTTGATGCTGATACGGACGCGGTCGGGGTGGTCGATGGACAGTGCCCCACCGGCCCGGTGCGCGGTCTCGGCGGCCGCGGCGAGCGCGCGGATGGCACTGGCGGCGCCGATCGGAGACGGCTTGGTGTCGGCCATCTCCCGCAGCGAGCGGCCCGGGGTCCATTCGGCGACGACGATGCCGCCGGAGCTACCGCGGACCACATCGAGCACACGGGCGAGTCCCGGCGAGTTGATCCGGCCCAGTCGCAGGGTGCGCGACAGAATGGCTTGCGGGCCTTCGGGACCGGCCGAGGTGGAGCGCTGTTCGGCATCCACGAACGTCAGAGCCACCTCGCGGTCGAGCTTGACGTCCAGCGCCTGCCAGAACTGCAGTCCCCGCGAACCGCCGTGCGGTGTCAGCAGGCGGTACCGACCGCCCGCGACGGACGCGCCGGGAATGAGCTTGGGGCCACGGGGAGTACGACGAGGACCTGCGCCGGGCTCACGTCCGGGCGCCGGTGTGATCGGGATCACGCCGGTGTCGTAACTGAGATCCCGTGCGGGGGCCGCGCCCATGTGACGTGTGTCTCTGGGCGATTCGCCTGCGTCGTCGGCGGGAGTCTTCGGCGCAGCCTTCGTCTGCGCATCCGCAGGATCGCCGGTCTCCTTGCTCTGCCCTGTTTTCGGAGTGTCTGCGGAGCCCGAGGACGTGGCTGCGTCCTTCTTCTGCGGTGCGTCGGTGCCGGCCTGCTTGTCGGACTTCGCGGAGTCGGTGGAGGCCGACTCGGACGAGATCCGGGTGGTCGGGGCGTCGACGCCGTTGGGGGCGGCGGCCGAATCGCGTTCGGACGCTTGCACCGTAGAACCTCCGGCTCTCTTGCTGCCGGCCACGTCGTCGTCGCTCACCCTCACTCCTTCATTCTCGAATGCCCAACTCCGACCAGTACCGGGCGGCGATCCGACCCGCTCGTGTCCAGGGTACGGGAGTCCACCGGGTCGTTCGATACCACGCGGCTGTGCCCCGAAGTCGTGCGGTGTGGCGCGGACCACGGGAATCAGTTCTGTTTCGGCGTCTGCGAGCGGGTCGGCCTCCGGTTCCGGTGCGGCGCCGCGGCCGCGCAGGGCGCGAACCTTGCGGGCGACGGCGACGGTGATGGACACGATTTCGGGGATCTTCGCGAACCAGAGGATCACGAAGGTGACGACGAGCATGAGGACACCGCTGATCATGACCCGGACCATCGAGCCCGGACCGCCGAACAAACTGGTGAGGCGGTCGAGCCCGAGGAGGCGGTCGGCGCCGAGCATGACGAGCGCACCCGCCATCGACGCGAGCACCACCACCCACACCGTCTTGCCGACGTTCGCCATCTGCAGGTTGCCGAGACTGCGGTGCAACAGCCAGCCCCCGACGAGCGCGCCGGTGATGTAGCCGAGGCCGTTGGCCACGCCGAGCAGGATCACCACCTGGTCGTCGCTGGAGGCGATCATCGGGGTGAGCGCCGACAGCGCGATCTTCACCGCGGTGATCCCCAGGACGATCCACGTGGGGGTCCACGCCTGCTCGCGGGCGTAGAACACGCGGAGCTGGATCAGCACCAGGGAATAGGGAATGAGCGTGAAGGCCGACCAGCTGACGGCCTGACCGAGGCGTTCGGCGTCACCGGTCCCGAAGTTGCCGTACCCGTAGAGCGCCTGGCCGATCTCGGGGCCGGCGAACGTGAGGAACGTGATGATCGGGATGAGGGAGATCATCGTCAGGCGGGTGGCGACGGACAGGTCGTCGACCACGGCCGGGGTGTCGTCGGCGGCGGCGTTGCGGCTGAGTCGCGGCATGATCGCCGTCAGCACCGTCACACCGAGCACGCCGTACGGCAGCTGCAGCAGGAGCCACGCGTTGTTGTAGATCGCGGGACCCGACGCGTCCGCGTGTGACGAGATGCGGGTGGCGACGATCATGCCCGCCTGGCTGATCAGCACGTACAGGATGATCGCGACGGCCATGCCGCCGAATTGCTTGAGCCGGTCGTCGAGGCCCCACAGCGGTTTCAGCGAGATGCCTTCGCGCCGGATCGCAGGCACCAGGCTCATCGCCTGCACCACGACACCGAGCGTGACGCCCACACCGAGGACCAGCAGTTTCGGGTCGCTCATCCGCACCGGGTCGAGGGTGATCTCCCCCGGTGTCGCGTAGTAGATCACCAGCACGGTGAGCATCACGACGTTGTTCAGCACCGGCGCCCACGCACCGGGTTTGAACACCTGCCGGGTGTTGAGAATGGCCGTGAGCAGCGCCGACAGTCCGTAGAACAGGATCGCGGGCAGGAGGAGATAGGACAGAGCTGTGGTGAGGGACGTGTTCACCTTGCCGTCGGCCGACAGGAAGACATGCGTGGTGAGCACGGGTGCGGCGGCGGTCGCCAGCAACGCCGCCGCTCCGAGCAGCACGCACGTGGCGGTGAACAGGCGTCGCACGAACGCGGCACCCTGGTCCGGGTCCTCACGTTCGGCGCGCACCAGGACGGGCACCACGATCGCGGTGAGCACCGCTCCCAGCACGAGCTCGGAGATCATGTTCGGGATCTGGCTGGCGACGGTGAACGAGCTGGCCACCGACCCACCCAGCAGCGTCAGGACGAGGAGCTGCTTGGCGAATCCGGTGATGCGGCTGACGAGCGTCGCCACCGCGATCGAACCGGTGGACGCCAGCAGTCGGGAGTTGCTCTGCTTCTGCGGCGCGGTCGAGGGCCCGGAGTCCCGGACCGGAGGCGGCGAGGGGTCGACCCGGATGGCCGCGAACTGCACCGTCGGCGCCTCGTCCGGCCGGATTTCCCGAGCCCAGTGGTCGCGCTCCCACGGCGCGACCCGGGGATGGGAGCGATCGGGAAGCCTCTGGCCCCTACTGGGCAAGTTCCCGGTCATGAACGTTCGTACCCTTCGTCAGCTGGATCCGGCTGGCCGCGGAATCGATGCCACAGCCGGCGGCCGGCGAGGAACAGCAGCAGAGCACCCGCGCATGCTGTCAGTATCGCCAACGCCTGCCCGTACGCGTTGGACCGTACCGTCACGCTGGTCGGCTCTCCCAGTTGCTGTCCATCGGCGGTGGTCAGAGAGAATTTGACGACGAGCTTGCGGGAGTCGTTGGCCTCGGTGGGAACGGTGAGGGTGCGGCTGCCGCGCGGAGGCAGCGTGGTGGGGCCGATGTCGGTGATGGTCATCCCCGACGGCGCATCCACCTGGAGACGGACGGTGATCCCGACCGGCAGGTCGTTCCTGGCCACCAGCAGCAGCGGGCTCTGTTCCGACGCCAGCGTGTAGACACCGCCCGGCGACACGACGGTGACGGCGCCGAACAGGTCGTCCATGGTTTCGGCCACCTCGTCGGCGCGCACGTCGGACGCCTCTTCCGCGGACCGTCGTTCGTCGTCGCGGCGATGCGCGAGGCTCATCGAGCGCAGCAGGTCCTCGCGCAGCGGTGCCGTGAAGCGTTCCGGGGTGAGCGGGGCCTGCGGGTCGTCGACCAGTGCGGTGTTCAGTGCCTCGATGCGGGGCGTCTGCGTGGCGGCGGCGTCGCGGATATGGGCAGGGACGCCGTCCTCGGCGGCCTGATCCGGGTACTCCAGCGTGGCGACCTCGGGTGATCCGGGCTGACGTCCCAGCAGCGCGGGCAACGGGCGGGGGGTCGCCAGCCCGGAGCGCATCAGCGAGGACACCGTGGACAGCAGCGTCTTCGCGTCCTCGGCGCCGGCCGTCCACAGCTGCGGCGGCACCACCATCAGCGAGCGGGGGGTGCCTGCGGCGCGTGCGGCCTCCGGTTCGAGGGCAGACCACGACACCGCACCGAGTGCGTCCTGCAGTCGGGCGGTCTGGGAATCGTCCGAGAGGTCGTACCGGGCGCGCTGCGGGGTGTACGAGGGGGTCTGCGGTGTCGTTCCCATGGCCGCGAGCGCCGTCCCGACCGAGGGATCGAACAGCAGCGCGTCGACGCTTCCGGTGGCCGCGGGCGTCTCGGTGGCCGCGGGGGTCGTCTCCCCGTTCGCGGGAACGGGGACGGGGGGCGGTGTCGCCTCGATGACGTGGACGCTGTCGCGGGGCGTCGTCGTGTCGACGGAATTGGCGGCCACGAGCGTGGTGGTCGCCTCGTCTCCGCGGAGCATCTGCGCCGTCGCGTCGTCCAGCACGCCGGCGTCGCTCCACACGAAATTGCGCAGCGACGTGACCCCCAGCACGTTGTCGACGATATCCGCGGGGGCTTCGACCGCGGTCGCGGTCAGGTCCGGGTTCGCGACCTCGGTGATCGCGGACAGGTCGGCCTGCGCGAACGGCACCGACGTGGTGCACATGGACGCGGCCAGCGACCGGGCGCGGTCGAGCCACGCCGACGCAGCATCCTTGCCGGTGCCCTCGTGCGCGGAACCGGTGGGATCGGACGGGTCGTCCACCACCAGGTATCCGCGCGTCATGTTCTCGACGGTGATCAGCAGGTCCGGGTCGACGGCCAGGCACAGACTGTCCCGGAGGGTGTGGTCACGGTCGACGCTCTCCCGGGTGGCGAACTCCGCCGCGCCCAGCAGTTCGTCGAGCCGGCCGCCGTCCGCGAGCGACGTCGCGAGGTCGTCGTCGACGAGACGGACCGGTTCGGTGACGGAACCGGGCACCCCCGCTGCGAGCCGGGGCCGGTCGGCGAGCGGCCACAGCATGGTGACCGCGACGGGACTGGAGATGTCCGGGGGCACGGCCGGAGTGCCGGGGACCCCGAACACGGGGAGCAGGAATCGGGCGTCGTCGAGGCGCGCGGCCCCGCCGTACTCGGGGGTGCCGTTCACGTTCACCATCAGCGGGTACACGCCGGGTTCGGTGATGTCGAGAGAGACGTCGGTGTCGGACCGTAGTGGCAGCGACAGCGTGAACTGCTTGCTCTGCCCCTCGTCGAGGCGGCCCGCGACCGTGTCGAACATGCCGACCGTGTCGTACCGGGACTGATCGAGGGTGAGGGACGTGCGGAGGCCCTCGCTGCTCGCGACTGCGGGAGCGCGCTGCAGTCGCACGCTGACGTCGCGGACCGTGCGGTCGCCGATGTTCTTCACCGAGCCCGTGACGGTGACGAACGGGTCGCTGGTGGTGGTGACCGTGGACGGCGTGACGTTGTCGATGTGCAGTTCGAGGAACTCGGGGTCCTCGTCGACCGTCTGGGTCCCGGCGCTCTCGGGCGGCACGGGGTCCTGGGCCGACGCCACCACGGTGCTGGTGGGAGCCAGAACGACCGCGAGTGCGGTCAACGTCACGGCACCGACCCGACGCAAAGCCATCCTCATCCGGCGTCTGGCCCCTTCTGGAGCTTCAGGTCGGGGGCGGTCGGGGTGGTAGTCATCTTGGAGATCAAGTCACCGGCGATTTCTGCGAGTTTCCGTTCGTCTGCGTAGGCCAGGCGTGATCCCAGCTCGGCGAGCGGCACCCACGCTACCTCGGTGACTTCCACGTCTTCGTCCGACAGTTCCCCACCGAGGCATCTCAGCAGATAGTGGTGGACGGTCTTGTGGACCCGTCGGCCCTCGGTGACGAACCAGTAGTCGATGCTGCCGAGCGACGCGAGGACGGTGCCCTGGATGCCGGTCTCTTCCTCGACCTCACGCATCGCGGTCTGTTCGGCGGTCTCGCCCTGCTCGATGTGTCCCTTGGGCAGTGACCACAGCAGCCGCCCGCGTCGGTCGGTGCGCCCGATCAGCGCGGCGCACAGATTCTCCCGCGGTCCGCCGAGACCGTTGACGACGAGCCCGCCCGCCGAGGTTTCGCGAACCGTCCTCATGTGGGGTTTCGCGGGTTTGCCGACGGCGCCGCGCCGCCGCGAGTTGCGGCGACTCCTGTTCGCACGTTCGGCAGCAGACACCCCATCGATAGTAGTTGGCTTTGCCGTCTCCACCGGAACGCCGCACCCGAACCGAGACGCTTCGTGACACACCTGTGGTGAACCGAACGGCGAGGTGACAGCGTGTATGCGTATCTCGCTATTTGCGCACCTCGGTAAGCTTCCTGGACGTGACTGCCCCTTCTCTCGACGACGAGCGCCGTACGCGACTGCTTGCCGGCGCCGCGGTGACGCTGCGCGAGCTGTCCGAAGTCCTGACGCCGCTCGGTGAGAGGTTCGCTGCCGCCGGTCACGAGTTGTACCTGGTGGGGGGCAGTGTCCGGGACGCGATCCTGGGCCGCCTCGGCACCGACCTCGACTTCACCACCGACGCCCACCCGGAGCGGGTGCAGAAACTGCTGTCCGGCTGGGCCGACAACCAGTGGGACACGGGCATCGAGTTCGGGACGATCAGCGCCGCCAAGGCGGGCCAGCAGATCGAGATCACGACGTATCGGGCCGACGCCTACGACCGGGTGTCGCGCAATCCCGTCGTCCAGTTCGGGACGAAGCTCGAGGACGACCTGGTGCGGCGCGATTTCACGGTCAACGCGATGGCGGTGCGGATCGGTGCGGACGGCTCGCAGGACTTCGTCGACCCCCTGGGCGGCATGAACGCGCTGTTGGCCGGGGTGCTGGACACGCCGTCGGCGCCGGAGAACTCCTTCAACGACGACCCGCTGCGCATGTTGCGGGCCGCCCGGTTCGTGTCCCAGCTGGGATTCACCCTGCACGAGCGCGTGCATCAGGCCATCGTCGACATGGCGCCGCAGATCGAGCGGATCACCGCCGAACGCGTACGGGCCGAACTCGACAAGCTGATCCTCGGCGAGTTCCCGATCGACGGCATGAACGTGATGTGCGAGACGGGTCTGGCCGACTTCGTGCTGCCCGAGGTGCCGCAGATGAAGCTGGAGATCGACGAGCACCACCAGCACAAGGACGTGTACTGGCATTCGCTGACCGTGCTGAAGCAGGCCGTCGACCTCGAGGACGGCGACCCCGACCTGGTGTTGCGGTGGGCGGCGCTGCTGCACGACATCGGCAAACCGGACACGAAGCGCAACGAGCCGGGCGGCGGCGTGAGCTTCCACCACCACGAGGTGGTCGGCGCGAAGATGGTCCGCAAGCGGATGCGGGCGCTGAAGTATTCGAAGCAGATGGTCGACGACGTCTCGCAGCTCGTGTTCCTCCACCTGCGGTTCCACGGCTACGGCAAGGGCCAGTGGACCGATTCCGCCGTGCGCCGGTACGTGACGGATGCCGGCCCGCTGCTGCCCCGGCTGCACAAACTGGTCCGCGCCGATTGCACCACCCGCAACAAGCGGCGGGCGGCCGCCCTGCAGGCGACGTACGACGACATCGAGGAGCGGATCGCCCGGATCGCCGAGCAGGAAGACCTGGCACGGGTGCGCCCCGACCTCGACGGCAACGCGATCATGGAGCTGCTCGGCATTCCCGCGGGCCCCGACGTCGGGAAGGCGTGGAAGTTCCTGAAGGAGCTCCGGCTCGATCGCGGTCCCCTCAGCCGCGACGAGGCCGAGGCCGAACTGCTGTCGTGGTGGGCCACGCAGCAGGGCTGACCGATCGTCGATCCGGTCGGGTCGACGTCGTCATCTCCTTACTCCGCTTTCGGGCGGCCACTCACCTGAAGTGACGACGGTCACAGGACCTGGTGATTCTGCCGTGCCGACATCACCACCCGGCCCGGGCCCGGGTGCGAGAGACGTCACCGAACGCTCACGGGGGTTAATCCCGACGAAACACGGTTCACGGCAGCATTGATACAGGTCGTGAGCCGGGTGGACAGGCGGCGACCGTGCAGGTGAGGAGCTAGTCGATGCAGCAGCAGAAAGCCGGGACTTCCACAGTGAAGACCGCCTGCTCGTACTGCGGTGTCGGCTGCGGCATGGTGCTCGAGGTCGGGATCGATCCCGAGACCGGTACGCGCCGCGTGCTCAAGGCGTCCGGCGACAAGGACCATCCCACCAACTTCGGGCGGCTGTGCACCAAGGGTGCGACGAGCGCCGAGATGCTGGTGGCCGGTGGCCGGATGGAAACCGGGTACGTCCGCGACGAGCGGGGGGAGGCACCCACCTCGATCGACGTGGGCGCCGCCATCAGCGAGACCGCCCGCCGGCTGAAGGAACAACTCGACGAGCACGGACCGGACGCCCTGTCGTTCTACGTCTCCGGTCAGATGTCCATCGAGGCGCAATACCTGATCACCAAGCTCGCGAAGGGCTTCGTCGGCACCAACCAGATCGAGTCGAACTCGCGGCTGTGCATGGCCAGCGCGGGCACCGGCTACAAGCAGTCGCTGGGCGCGGACGGCCCGCCCGGCTCGTATCAGGACTTCGACAAGGCCGACGTGTTCTTCGTGATCGGCGCCAACATGGCGGATTGTCACCCGATCCTGTTCCTCCGGATGATGGACCGCGTCAAGGCCGGGGCCAAGCTGATCGTGGTCGACCCGCGCCGCAACGCGACCGCCGACAAGTCGAACCTGTTCATGCAGATCGCGCCCGGCACCGACCTCGCGCTGCTCAACGGCCTGCTGCACCTCCTGGTGAAGAACGGGCACACCGACCCCGAGTTCATCGCCGAGTTCACCGAGGGCTGGGAGGTGATGCCGGACTTCCTCGAGGAGTACACCCCCGAGAAGGTCGCGGACATCACCGGCATCCCCGAATCCGACATCCGTCAGGCCGCCCAGTGGATCGGTGAGGCCGAGAACTGGATGAGCTGCTGGACGATGGGCCTCAACCAGAGCACCCACGGCACCTGGAACACCAACGCGATCTGCAACCTGCATCTGGCCACCGGTGCGATCTGCCGGCCGGGCAGCGGCCCGTTCTCCCTCACCGGTCAGCCCAATGCGATGGGTGGCCGCGAGATGGGGTACATGGGTCCCGGTCTGCCGGGGCAGCGGTCGGTGCTCGCCGCCGACGACCGGGCGTTCATCGAGGATCTGTGGGAGCTGCCGGAGGGCAGCATCCGCACGGAGGTCGGCACCGGAACCGTCGACATGTTCGAGCGGATGGTCGCGGGTGACATCAAGGCCTGCTGGATCATCTGCACCAATCCCGTTGCCACCGTGGCGAACCGGCGGACCGTGATCGAGGGCCTCGAGGCCGCCGAGCTCGTGATCACGCAGGACGTCTTCCTCGACACCGAGACCAACGGTTACGCCGACATCCTGCTGCCGGGGGCGCTGTGGGCGGAGTCGGATTCGGTGATGATCAATTCCGAGCGCAACCTCACCCTGTTGCAGCAGGCCGTCGATCCGGTCGGCCAGGCGCTGCCCGATTGGCAGATCATCGCCCGTGTCGCCTGCGAGATGGGGTATGCGGACGCGTTCACCTACGACTCCTCGGAGGACGTGTTCGAGGAGATCAAGCGCACCTGGAATCCGAAGACCGGCTACGACCTTCGCGGCGTTTCCTACGACCGCCTGCGGGAGACACCGGTGCAGTGGCCGAGCCCGCCCGGCAACCGCACCGATCGCAACCCCCTCCGCTACGTCAACGACGGTGTGAGCCAGAACCTGCTGTCGGCTCCCGACGGTTCACTCCCCCGGCTCGCGTTCGCCACCGCGAGCGGCAAGGCCGCCTTCTTCCCGCGCCCGCACATGCTGCCCGCCGAGATGCCCGACGACGACTACCCCTTCGTCCTCAACACCGGCCGCCTGCAGCACCAATGGCACACGATGACGAAGACGGGCAAGGTGGCCAAGCTCAACAAACTGAACTCCGGCCCGTTCGTCGAGATCAATCCGGCTGATGCGCAGAAGCTTTCGATCGCCGACGGCGACAAGGTGGAGGTGGCGTCCCGGCGCGGTCGCGCGGTACTTCCCGCCGTCGTCAGCGACCGCGTCCTCGCCGGCGGGTGTTTCGCCCCGTTCCACTGGAACGACTCGTTCGGTGAGTACCTCAGCATCAATGCCGTCACCAACGACGCCGTCGATCCCACGTCCTTCCAGCCGGAGTTCAAGGCGTGCGCCGTCTCCCTGACCCGGGTGGCCCCGGTGGCGGCGCCGGAGGTCCCGGAGACCGGCGGGGCGCTCACCCTCGCGCAGGGTTCGCCCGCCGCGGAGATGAGCCGCATTCTGGGCCTGGACGACTCCGCCTCCCCCACCTTCGACGAACACGAACGCATGTACCTCGCCGGGCTGCTGTCGGGGCTGCAGTCCACCGAGATCCAGGGAGTTCCGGTTCTTCCGCGAAGCGCACCGATCTCCGGGTCCAAGCGCGTGTGGCTGGACGGTCTGATGGCGGGGCTGTTCTCCCGTTCCGACGTTCCGCAGAGTGCCGTGGTGCCGGACGCGAACACTGAATCGGTCCAGCATCCGGTGGTGGTGGTGTGGGCGTCGCAGACCGGCAACGCCGAGGAGTTCGCCGCCGAATGTGCCGAACAACTCGAAGCGGCCGGCCACGGCACCCGCCTGATGAGCATGGACGACTACGACGTCGCGGGCCTCGCCGACGTCCGCGACCTCCTGATCATCACCAGCACGTTCGGGGACGGCGACGCCCCCGACAACGGCAGCAGCTTCTGGTCCGCGCTCAGCAGCGACGAGGCCCCGACGCTGTCGCAGACCCGATACGCCGTACTGGCTTTCGGCGATTCCAACTACGACGACTTCTGCGGGCACGGCAAGCGGATCGACGCCCGGCTGGAGCAGCTGGAGGCGAAGCGCCTCACCGAGCGGGTCGACTGCGAACCCGACTACGAGGAGCAGGCACATCAGTGGCTGACCCAGGTCCAGAAGCTGGTCCGGGACCGTGCGGCGGCCGACGGTGCGACCGTGATGGCGCCCGCACCCGCGCCTGCCCGGCCCGCACCGAAGAAGGCGGCGACGTTCACACGGAAGACGCCGTTGATCACGCGATTGACGAAGAACATTCCGCTCAGCGCCGCCGGATCGTCGAAGGACGTGCGGCAGTTCGGTTTCGAAGTGAGCGATCCGGAGTTCTCCTACGAGGCGGGCGACGCTCTCGGTGTCTGGCCGACCAACAGCGACGCCGTCGTCGACGAGTGGCTGAAGGTCACCCGGTCGATCCCGGACACGCCCGTGACCTTGCCGGACCTGCCGGAGATGACGCTGCGCGAGGCGCTGCGCACGAAGCTCGAGATCACGAAGGTGACCCCCGAGTTGCTGCGTTTCGTGCAGAGCCGCACCCAGGACACCGAGCTGGCGCGGCTGTTGCGCCCGCAGAACAAGATCGCGCTCCAGCAGTGGTTGTGGGGGCGGCAGTCGATGGACGTGCTGGCGGAGTACGGGGTCGACGCCGGCGCGGACGAGTGGCTGAGCGTGCTCAAGCGCCTCCAGCCCCGGTTGTACTCGATCTCGTCGAGCCCCAAGGTCGACCCGGGTGAGGTGCAGCTGACCGTCTCCGCGGTGCGCTACAACCACGAGGGCAAGAACCGATCCGGGGTCTGCTCGACGTTCCTCGCCGATCACTGCGACGAGGCCGACGTGCCGATCTTCGTGCAGAAGGCGGCGCACTTCCGTCCCCCGCAGGCCGCCGATGCACCGATGATCATGGTCGGTCCCGGCACGGGTATCGCTCCGTTCCGCGGATTCCTGCACGAACGCCGGGAATTGGGTCACACGGGCAAGAACTGGATGTTCTTCGGTGAGCAGCACGAGGCTACCGACTTCTACTACCGCGAGGAGATGGAAGCTATGCACCGCGACGGATTTCTCACCCACCTCGATGCGGCGTTCTCCCGGGACCAGCGGCAGAAGATCTATGTGCAGGACCGCATTCGCGAGCACGGTGCCAAGCTGTGGGGCTGGATGCAGGAGGGTGCGTCCCTGTACGTCTGCGGCGACGCCAGCCGCATGGCGAAGGACGTCGACGAGACGGTCCGTGAGGTCGTCCGCACCCACGGGCGACTGGACGAGGAAGACACCGAGCTGTACATGAAGCAGCTCGCGACCGACAAGCGCTACGTGCGGGACGTGTACTGATCCGCATCTGCGGAAAGCTGCACTTGATCGGTCCGTATTTGCCGACATAGGATGTCGGTCATGACGCATGCGCGGACAATTCTCGGATGACGGGTATCCGGATACGACAGGCCGCGGAACTGCTCGGCGTCAGCGACGACACGGTCCGGCGGTGGATCGACAACGGCAGCCTCGCGGCGGAGAAGGACGAGTCGGGCCGCAAGGTCGTCGACGGCCCCGCGCTCGCCGAGTTCGCGCGCGCCAACGCGTCGAAGTCACCCGATCTGCTCGGATCGGAGTCCTCGGCGCGCAACCGATTCACCGGCATCGTGACCGCGGTGGTGATGGACAAGGTGATGGCCCAGGTCGAGATGCAGTGCGGCCCTTTCCGCGTCGTTTCCCTGATGAGCAGTGAAGCCGTCCGCGACCTCGGGCTCGAGCCCGGCAAGGTCGCGGTAGCCGTCGTCAAGTCGACCACGGTGATCGTCGAAACACCTGGAGGAGTTACATGAAGATGTCCTGGCGCCGGGCCACGACGGTGGCTGCTGCGGCCGCGCTCGGTCTCGGTCTTCTGACCGGCTGCGGTTCGAACGACGACAGCGGCGCCTCGGGTTCCGCCGAGTCGACGTCCGCGTCCGCGTCGGGTGGCGACATCACGGTGTTCGCGGCGGCGTCGCTGAAGGGCACGTTCACGGAACTCGGCCAGATGTACGAGACCGCGAACCCCGGATCCCACGTCGAGTTCAGCTTCGCCGGTTCCTCCGACCTCGCCGCTCAACTCGACCAGGGCGCGTCCGCCGACGTGTTCGCGTCCGCCGACACCAACAACATGACGAAGGTGGTCGACGCCGGGCTCGTCGCGGGCAGTCCCGTCGACTTCGCCACCAACACGCTGACCATCGTCACGGCACCCGGAAACCCCAAGGGCATCACGTCCTTCGCGGATCTGAACCGTGAGGGGACGCTGGTGGTCACGTGTGCCCCGCAGGTTCCGTGCGGTTCCGCGACGCAGAAGGTCGAGACCGCTTCGGGTGTCGACCTCACCCCGGTCAGCGAGGAGTCGTCGGTCACCGACGTGCTGAACAAGGTGACGGCCGGTCAGGCCGACGCCGGCCTCGTATACGTCACGGACGCGGCGAGCGCGGGTGACAAGGTGACGGTCGTGGCGTTCCCCGAGGCCGCGCAGGCAGTGAACACCTATCCCATTGCGACGCTGTCCGCTTCGAAGGCACCGGACGCGGCGCAGGGCTTCGTCGACCTCGTCACGGGACCCGACGGTCAGGCAGTGCTGGCAAAGGCAGGATTCGCCCAGCCGTGATCCGGGCGGCGCGCGTAAGAGTCCCGTCCGGGCTTCCGGGCTGGATCTTCGTCCCGGCAGCCCTGGGCGGACTGTTCGTCGTCCTGCCGCTGTTCGCGATGCTGGCGAGCGTCGAGTGGTCGCGATTCTTCCAGCTGGTCACGTCGGAATCCTCGCTCGCGGCACTGGAACTGAGCCTGCGGACCGCCGCCCTGAGCACCGTACTGTGCGTCCTGCTGGGGGTTCCGATGGCGGCCGTGCTGTCGCGCAGCAGTTTTCGTGGCCTGCACGTGCTGCGGTCGCTGGTGCTCCTGCCGCTGGTGCTTCCGCCGGTGGTCGGGGGTATCGCCCTGCTGTACACGTTCGGCCGGAAGGGCCTGATCGGGCAGCACCTGGAGGTCGCGGGCATCCACATCGCGTTTACCACCACGGCCGTGGTGCTCGCGCAGACGTTCGTCGCGCTGCCGTTCCTCGTGGTGAGCCTCGAGGGTTCGCTCCGCACCGCAGGCAGCCGGTACGAGCACGCCGCCGCGACGCTCGGTGCGAGCCCCACCACCGTCTTCCGGCGGGTGACACTTCCGCTGGTGCTGCCCGGGCTGGTGTCCGGGGCGGTGCTGTCGTTCGCCCGGGCGCTCGGCGAGTTCGGGGCCACACTGACGTTCGCGGGCAGTCTGCAGGGCGTCACCCGAACCCTGCCGCTCGAGATCTACCTGCAGCGTGAGACGGATGCCGATGCGGCCGTGGCGTTGTCGCTGGTGCTCGTCGTGGTCGCGGTGCTCATCGTGGTGGGTTCGCGGGGCTGGGCGTCGAGGGCCGCGCTGTGACCGGCCTGAGCGTCGAGGCGCGGGTGGATGCGCGTGGCGTCGACGTGGGGTTCGACCTCGGCGAGGGTGAGGTGCTGGCGGTGCTCGGACCGAACGGTGCCGGCAAGTCGACGGCGCTCTCGGTGGTCGCCGGCCTGGTTCGCCCCGATGTCGGACGCGTCGAACTGAACGGTCGCGTGCTCACCGACACCACCCGGGGCGTCGCAGTGCCCCCGCACCGGCGCGGGATCGCGCTGCTCGCACAGCAGGCGCTGTTGTTCCCGCATCTGACGGTGGCCGCCAACGTGGCGTTCGCCCCGCGCAGTGCCGGCCGCGGACGTCGGGAGGCGCGGGCGATCGCCGAGAAGTGGCTGGACGCAGTGGATGCGACGCAGTTCGCCGACCGCCGTCCGCACGAGCTGTCCGGGGGGCAGGCGCAGCGGGTCGCGGTGGCCCGGGCCCTTGCGGCCGAGCCCCAGGCCCTCCTGCTCGACGAACCCATGTCAGCCCTCGACGTGGCCGCGGCGCCCGCGTTGCGCGTGCTGCTCCGGCGGGTGCTGCGGGAAGGGAACCGGACCGCGGTCGTGGTCACCCACGACGTCCTCGACGCGCTGGCGCTGGCCGACCGCGTGATCGTCGTCGAGGGCGGCCAGGTGGTCGAATTCGGTTCCGTGCGAGACGTGCTGACACGCCCCCGCAGCGCGTTCGCCGCGCGGATCGCCGGGCTCAACCTGGTTCCCGTGTTCGGGGCGCAGGACGGCTTCGAAACCGAGACCGGTGTTCGGCTGCACGGTCTGCCCGACGCGGATTTCGTGCCGGGCGCGCCGGCGGTCGCTGTGTTCGCCCCCCATTCGGTCGCCGTCCACCGGCGTTCACCGGAAGGCAGTCCGCGCAACGTCTTCCGGGTGTCCATCTCGGAGATCGAGGTGCGTGGGCCGACGGTCCGGGTTCGGGCCGCCGAAGCCGGAGGCCGGTTCGAACTCAGCGCCGACGTGACTGCGGCGTCCGTCGCGGAACTCGATCTGGTGCCGGGCCTGGACGTGTTCTTCGTCGTCAAGGCCACCGAGGTCGCCCTCCATGCCGTGCGTACTTGTTAACCGCGGGCGGTTGACAAGTACTCACGGGTGCAGGGACGCGTGCATCAGGTAGACGTTGTAGCTGTCCCACTCCGAGAGCGTGAAATACAGATCCTTGTCCGTCGACCACGGATGCATGAAGCCGCCGTACGCCATCGGGTAGTCGGCCGTGTCGACGAGCGTCGCGCCGGCCGACCACACACCCTGTGGGCTCGACGACTGCCGCAGGATGATCGAGCCGCCGACGGGCTCGAGGTAGCTCATCAGCCAGGTGCCCGCGGCCGCGTCGTAGCGGACGGACAGTTCGCTGGCCACCCCACCGACGATGGGGGTCGCGAGGTGCTGGGACACGGGGGTCCACGTGCCGTCCGACCAGTACTGGTACGACGTGGTGTTGAGGACCTGATCGACCGGAACCCGGGCCAGGCCGATCGTGCCGATCCGCCCGTTGGGGGTGCCGAACATGTACACGTAGTCGCCCTGCGGCACCATCGCGGACACCTGGAATCGGGCGCCGAAGATGTTGTCCCACTTGGCGTGCTGATCCTTGGTCCAGGTCTGCCCGTTGTCGTCGGAGTAGGCGATACCGCCGTAGTTCGTGTACCACATGCCGGGGACCATGCTCCAGCGCTTCACCGACATGTAGCTGAGGTACTGACGGTCACCGATCGCGAACCCCGACGTGGGGATGGTGGTGGTCTCGAAGTTGTTGATGTGCCTGCTGTCGATGATCTCGGCGGCATGGCACCGGCTGTCCTGGACCATGCTGTCGATGGTCATGCCGTCGGACAGGTCGGTGTCGGTGCTGTGGCCGAGAACGTTGCTCCGCCAGTCCTCGCCGAAGGCGCCGGGCGGAGCCCAGTCCTTGCCGAACGTGTCGCCGAACGCGATCGCGACCTCGCCGGGCTTCGTCTCCCAGGTGATGCCGAGGTCGGTGCCGTCGACCTGCCAGCGCTTGTCCGTGCGGTTTTCCGAACCGCGGCCCGTCAGTTGCGACACCAGCCGGACGTCGCCGACCTCCGGCTTCGTCACGGGTGCGGTGACGGAACCCCGTTCGGCAGGGTTGATCTGGACGGGCGGCGCCGGCTGCGGTTCGGGTCCGGGGCCGCCGGGAACGGGGATGGGAATGGTTTCGGGACGCGGATCGATGGAGATCTTCGGGATGGGCAGCGCACTCGAGCCGGACGAACCCGACGACCCCGCAGAGCCGGAAGAGCCTGCGGAACCGGAGGAACCGGGCTCGGCCTCCGGCTCGTCGACCGGATCGGTGAGGTCGGGGCACGGGTCCGCGCACGGGTCGGCGGGAAGGTCCTGGGCGACGCGCGTCTGGTCGGCGGTCGGTCCGGGGACCGGCACCGGCACGAAGTCGGGGTACGGGATCGGGATGCTCACGGTCGGGGGAATGGGCGGAAGCAGTGGGCCGCCGCCCGGACTCGGCGGTTCCTTCGCCGGGTTGAATCCGGTCTCGCCGCACGCGTTCACGGGCAGCCACGGAGTGGTCTCGGCCGCGGCGGGGGCAGCGGTGAAGCCGATCGTCGCGGCCACGACGGCGGCGACGCACAGCGGCACTCCGGCCACAGACCATGACTTCTCGACCACGGGACCCCTCCAGATCGGTGGTCGGAGTGATGGTGGACCGACCTGCACGTTCGGGTTGAAGATAACACCCGGCGACGGCATCCTCAGTGCACGAGCCCGGCCCGTCCGGTCACAGTGCGGTCTCACTGTCGCAGAGGGAAATTTCTTCGGGTGCGGGTGGAACCGGATCCGATTCCGCTGCGTCATACCTTCATATGGATCCTCTCGAGTATTCGTTCGGAACCGGTGCCGACGCCCCGACGGCGTGGACGTCACCCGCCGATCTCGACTTGGGGTCGTCCGGCGGTGTCGACGCCGTGCGCTTGGATTTCGACGGCGACGGCCTCCTCGACGACGCGATGTGGGATTCGGACGGCGACGGCGTGGCCGATCGGTCGGTGCTCGACTACGACGCCGACGACGAGGCCCGCTACTTCACCGACCCGTCCGGCAACGGGACGTGGAATGTCGAGATGACGATGGCCGAGCCACCGGTGATCGCGGCGGTGCATACGTGGCGCCCCGATCCGGTGATCGGCAGTGCTGAAGCCATTGACGTCAGGGCCGAAGCGGGGCAAGGTGGGTTGGGATTTCAAACTGACCGAGTGTTCGAGGAGAAGCCACCATGACCGATCTGACGCGGGAGGCGGCGAGCGCCTTCGTCGCCGCTGCCGGCCTGGAACTCGACGAGGTGTCGGGGACGAAGGTCGTCGGCCACATCGACCTGTCCGCCGACCACCACACACCGTGGGGCGTGGTCCACGGCGGCGTCTACACGACGGCGGTCGAATCGGCCGCGAGCATCGGTGCGAGTACCGCCGTCGCCGACCGTGGTGAGTTCGCGGTGGGCGTGCACAACGGCACCGACTTCCTGCGGGCCCGCACCGAGGGGCGGGTCGACGTGGTCGCGGTGCCCATCCAGCAGGGCCGGGTGCAACAGTTGTGGTCGGTGGTGATCACCGCGACCGACACCGGCAAGGAGGTGGCACGCGGTCAGGTCCGACTGCAGAACGTGCCCATGCCGGGGTCGAAATAGCCCGGTTCTCAGGCAGGTTCGCGCCGGGAGTTGAGCAGGACGCCGAGCAGTCCGAGGCCGTAGGCCGCGCCACCCGCGAGTACCAGTCCGAGTGATCGGCCGTCGGGGGCGATCACGAGGGAGGCCGCGGCGATCGACGCGATGAAGGCCACGTTGAACACCGTGTCCTGCAGCGCGAACACCTGTCCCCGGCGGTCGTCCTCGATCTCGATCTGCATCGCCGCGTCTCCGGTGAGTTTGATGGACTGCCCGGCGAATCCGAGGAGGAGCGCGCCGCACAGCAGCGACGCCTGCGTGAGCGTCGCGACGAGTGTGCACTGCACGACGAGGGCGAGGATCAGGCCGCCGACGATGGTGCGGGACCGTCCGACGCGCGGAATCAGGAACGGTGTCGAGATCGCCGCCAGCAGCATGCCCGTGGCGGTGGCGCCGACCGCGACACCGAACCCGGCCAGACCTCCCGGCAGGGCGCTGACGGTGGCGGTGTCGCGAAGCACCAGAACCATGATCAGCGTGTTGACACCGAAAACGATCCGGTGCGTGCCTATTCCGATCATCGCGGTCGTGACGCCCGGTGACTGCCACACGGCGACCGCTCCGTTGCGCAGTCCGGCGGCGACGGCGCGGACCGCCCCGTATGCGGGCTTCTCGTCGGCGTGCGGACCGAGGAGCCGATGGTGGAAGCGCGACGCCGCGAACGCGGCCACCGCCGAACCGCAGGCGGCTGCCGCGACGGCCATTCCCGAGCCGCGGTCGCCGGCGCCCACGAGGGAGATGATGGCGACCGATGTCGCGGCGCCGAGTGCGGCGACGACGGAGCCCGCGGTGGCGAGCACCGAATTGGTGGCCACGAGCCAGGACCGGTGCACCACTCGCGGCAGCGCCGCCGAGACTCCCGCGAGAACGAACCGGCTCACGCCGATGGCGGCAAGGGCGAGGAGGAGGAGCGCGGACTCACCGGTCCCGGTCTCCAGCAATACGGCCGTCACCAGAATCAGCAGTCCGCGCATAACATTCGCCCACAGCAGCACGGCGCGACGGTCCCAGCGGTCGAGGAGCGCACCCGCGTACGGTCCGATCACCGAGTACGGGAGCAGCAGTACCGCGAAACCGGCGGCGATCGTGACGGGATCGGTTGCGCGCTCCGGGTTGAACAGAATCGCGCCGCCGAGCGCGGTCTGGAACATGCCGTCGCCCAGCTGACTGGCGAATCGCACCGTCGCGAGACGGGCCAGCCCGGGCGACCGCCGGAGGGTGTACGCCGTTCTGCGCCACGCCTCGCGCCGGTCGCCGAGCTGTTTCGCCATTCACAGGACCCTATCCGGCGGCCGCGACCGACCTGTCCTGCCACCACCGGACGGTCTCCTCGGCGGCCCGGTCCAGCGGTGTCGGGGCCAGTCCGAGCCGGGCCTCGCTCTCGGACGAGTCCATCACGAACGGCTCCTCGAACTGGTACAGCATCTCGGCCAGCTCGCGGCTCCCTTGGTGCACGAGCCCGCCGCCGCGGATCACCCAGCCGGGCAGGGTGCCCACTTTCGGGACCGGAACCCCGGCGGCCTTCGCGTAGGCCTCGACCATCTGCCGCTGGGTGACGGCCGGGACCGTCGGTGCGTGCAGCACCGAGTTCCACAGCGCGGGGTCGTGGGCGGCGACGATCATCGCGGCCGCGAAGTCGGGAACGTACGTGAACGAGTGGGGCAGGTCGGCGGAACCGAGGACGCGCATCGTCTTGCCCGCGAGGACGACGGGCACCATGCGCTCGCCGGCGTGCGCGTTCAGCACCTGCGGTCCGAAGAAGTCGGACGCGACGACGCTCACGGTGGGGGTCGAGGACTCGGCGCGGGCCTTCAGCAACCGGGTCCGGACGCCGCGCTTACCCGAGTCGGCCGACCGCGGGGTGTGCTCGGTCATCGGCTGCTGCGACGTGTCGTACGAGTAGAGGCTCTCGGGGAACACGACGACGGCGCCCACGTGGCCCGCGGCCTCGAGCACGGTCTGCTCGGCGGCGGGGAGTTCGCGCTCCCACGCGTCGGCGCTGTAGGCGGCGTGGATGCAGTGGTAGACGGCGACTGCTCCGTCGAATGCCTCACGCAGCGCGTCGGCGTCGGAGACGTCGACCTTCCGCCGCTCGATCAGGGGATGGTCCGGGCCGCTGCCCGAGCGGGTGAGGACCCGCACGTGCCGGCCCTGTTCGGCGAGCTGCAGGGCGACGGTCCAGCCGACGGGTCCTGCTCCGGTGACGATCTCGATGTTCGACATGTCCGCTCCTGCTGTGTGAGTCGATTTCGGCGATTCGAGAGCACTGCTCTCTGTCTGATTCGAGAATGCTCCCCCTCGGCCGCATTGTCAAGAGCAGTGCTCTCGTTTGTTGACACCGCTCTCTGAAATTGCCACGCTGGACCCCATGCCAGGAACACCACGAGAGCGCGCCCGCGAGCAGACGTTGCAGGACATCACGAGGATCGGACGCGAACAGCTGGCCGCGGTCGGCGCCGCCGCCCTGTCGCTACGGGCCGTCGCACGCGACCTCGGCGTCGTGTCGTCCGCCGTCTACCGGTACGTCAAGAGCCGCGACGAACTGCTGACGCTGCTCGTCGTCGACGGATACAACGAACTCGGCGACGCCGCGGAGGCGGCCGTGGCGTCCGCCGCCGAACCGCGGGAACAGTTCCTGGCGCTCGGCCGTGCGGTGCGCGAGTGGGCGCTGCGTGAGCCCGCCCGCTACGGATTGCTGTTCGGCAGTCCGGTTCCCGGCTACCAGGCGCCCGGCGAGCAGACCACGACTCCGGGGACACGAGTGATCTACGCACTCGTCGGGATCTTCGACAATGCGTTCCGGGCGGGCAAGCTCGAGGCGGCCGCCGCGGCGCCCATCGACGACGAGCTCGCGGCAGACCTCGACCGCATCCGCGCCGAACTCGGACTCACCACCCCCGACCATCTGCTCGCCCGCGGCGTCCTGGTCTGGTCGGCGCTGTTCGGGGCGGTCAACTTCGAGGTGTTCGGGCAGTACGGCGCCGACACGTTCACCACACCGGGGGCACTGTTCGAGCACCACCTCGCGGTCCTGGCCGAGACTGCGGGGCTGCCGGCGACGTAAAGCGGCGAACCGGACGCAGGTCGCGTCCTCCGTCACATCGCGTCCGCCGCGGTGGGATGATGTTCAGGTGGCGCACGCAGAAGAACCCGAAGATCGAACGGCGTCGACGGAACCGGTGGTCCGGCCCGGCAGCCTGTTGGTCTCGTCCACAGATCTCGTCGAACCCGCATTCCGTCGCACCGTGATCTATGTGATCGAGCACAACGACGCCGGCAGCCTCGGCGTGGTCATCAACCGTCCCAGCGAAACCGCGGTGCACGACGTGCTGCCACAGTGGGCGCCGCTCGCCGCGCGCCCGTCCGCGCTGTACGTCGGCGGACCCGTCAAACGGGACGCCGCACTGTGCCTGGCGACACTGCGCACCGGTGCGCAGCCCGACGGTGTCGCGGGTCTGCGCCGGGTCCACGGCCGCGTGGTGATGGTGGATCTCGACTCCGACCCCGAGGTCATCGCCCCGCTCGTGGAGGGTGTCCGGATCTTCGCCGGCTACTCGGGATGGACGTACGGTCAGCTCGACTCGGAACTCCAGCGCGACGACTGGATCGTCATCTCGGCGCTCGCATCGGACGTGGTCGCTCCCGCCCGGGTCGACGTGTGGGCGCAGGTGCTGCGCCGGCAGCCGCTCCCCCTCGCCCTGCTCGCCACTCACCCGATCGACGTCGAGCGCAACTAGACACACCCCGCGCACGTCCCTGGACTGTCGGGGACCGGTGGTATCAACAGAGGTGGGGAACGAAGTGAGGAGGACAGCACACGTGATCGACACCTGTCACGGAACATTGATCGTGCACACGCTCTACGGAGCAGAGTGCACGGACGAGTCGTGCGTCGAGTTGTCCGAGGCCCGGCACGCACTGATCATCGACTGCGACGAATTCGGCGACTGCGTGTGCTCGGCGGAGTTCGCCGAGCAGCTGCGTCACGCATCCTGAGAACCCACCTCGAGCGTCACCCCGACCTCCGACAGGCGTCGGCGCAGCTTCGGAAGATGGCTGCCCGGCCAGTACAGCTGCGCACAGTCCCGGCACCGGCTGAACTCGTGTTCGTTGCCCGCGACGCCCGGTGGTGCCTCGGCGAGCGCCTCGGCACGGGGAACCGGCGCGAGAAGGCCGTTGCATCGCGCGCACCGGGTGAACGGCGAGATCCGCGACCGAAGGTCGAAGCGGTCCAGCACTTCCCGCAACTGCCGGCGTGGGTCCGTTTCGTGCAGGAACGCGCCGTGGGTGAGCGCCGACCTCTTGAGTAGGCCGGTGTCCCGGGTCAGGACGATGCGATGCTCGGACAGGGAGATGTCCACCAGTTCCGGGTCGGCGAAGTCGTTGCGATAGCGGGTGTCGAAGCCGAGCAGGCGGAGGTAGCGGGCGAGGCGGCCGAGATGCACGTCGAGCACGAACGTCGGGTCGCGCAGCGGTCGGGGACGCAGTTTCGTGACTCCGGTCAGATCGAGGCGCTCGAACATCGGGTACACCGCGACGCGTTCGCCGCCGCGCAGAAGGTGGGCGAAATCGACCGACACCTCGTCGACGAGGATCAGATCCACCTCGGTGTGCGGGACGCCCAGCGCCTCGATCCGGTCCTTCACCGACGGGGTGCCGTCGAACTCGTGCTCGAAAGTGTGCTTGCGCCGTACCGGCGGCAGAAAGTCGTTCAGCTCCTCGTAGAAGCGGAACTCGCAGTGACGAAGTGGCTCGGGCATCGGCATTTCACGTCCTCATGCCACAGTACTGGCCGACTCCTCGCGGCTGCGCCTCGAATACTGCTGCGCGAGCGCGGCGCAGACGATCAGCTGGATCTGGTGGAAGATCATCAGCGGCAGCACGATCAGCCCCACCGGCTGTCCCACGAACAGGACCGAGGCCATCGGCAGACCGGTCGCGAGGCTCTTCTTCGATCCGCAGAAGACGATGACTATCCGGTCGGGAACGGAGAATCCCAGCTTCCGACCGGCCAGGGCCGTGACGGCGAGTACGACGGCGAGGACGACGCAGCACACCAGCACGACACCGAACACCTGCCACACCGTCACGGTGTGCCAGATTCCCTCGTTCATGCTCGCGCTGAACGCGGAGAAGACCACGAGGAAGATCGAGCCGCGGTCCACGATCCGGGTGGGCGCGGAGTACTTCTGCAACCAGTCGATGACGAACGGCCGGATCAGCTGGCCGACGAAGAACGGCAGGAGTAGCTGCAGCACGATGTCGAGGATCGACGAGAAGTCGACGTGGGCGTCGCCGGTGGTGGTCATCAGCAGGATCACCAGCGCCGGTGTCACGAACACACCGATGAGATTGGAGAACGACGCGCTCACGATCGCCCCGGCCACGTTGCCCTTGGCGATGGACGTGAACGCGATCGACGACTGGACCGTCGACGGAACCAGGCACAGGTACAGGATGCCGGTGTACAGGTCCTCGCTGAGCACCCCCGGCACGAGGGCGCGCAGCGCGAGCCCGATCAGCGGGAAGAGCACGAACGTCGCGGCGAACACGACGGAATGCAGCCGCCAGTGTTTCAGCCCCTTCAGCGCCTCCTGCGGCGACAGCCGCGCTCCGTACAGCAGGAACAAGACGCCGATCGCGATCCGGGTGGCCCAGTCGAGCACCGTCTGACCGGTCCCCGACACCGGGAAGACGCTCCCCAGGATCGCCACGGCGACGATGCCGAGGACGAACCCGTCGAGGTGGAACCGGCTGAGGAATTTCACTGCGTCGAGGGTAGAGCGGCGTGGTCACGACTCTTCGTGCGGACGCTCAGCACCGCGAGGACGCCGCACAGGACGGCACCGATGATCGCGAGTTCGATGATGGCCACGTGCATGCCCTGGACGGTGATGGCGATGCCCGCGCAGATGGACGGCACGGCGAGACCGACGTAGCCGACGGTGAAGAACGCGGCGAGCGTCCCGCCCTGGGCGTCGGGGGCGTGCTCCGCGGCGGCCGCACCCACGGCCCGCATCGCTCCGGCGAACGAGAGTCCGTGTCCCACACCGACGATGACGGTCACGACGCACAGCAGGGCGAGGGACGGCACGAAGTCGACGACGAGCAAACCGATCATGCCTGCGCCGACGGCGCCGATGCCCAGGGTTCGGCAGAGTACGGTTCCGAGCCGGTTGGCCACGAGTTGCGCGGTCACCGAGCAGATCATGACCAGTGCGGCGGCACCGCCGGCGACCACGAGGTTGCTCACGCCGAGCAGGCCGATGATCCACGTCGGGACCACCGACTGGAACAGGCCGACGGCGCCCCACGCCAGTGCGACGCCGAGGGAGGACAGCCAGAACACCTGGCGGATGGGTGCGGGGACGTGCGGGACCTGGAACAGCTGGGTGGGTCGTGACTGCCCGCCGGTGGGTGCGGGCAGCAGCAGCACCATGATCAGCGCGGGCAGGAGTGCCAGCGCGAACAGCACGTACGGCAGGACCAGGGCGTGCGGCAGGTACTGCGCGACGGCCCCGCCGAACAGCGGACCCAGCGACGCACCGAGCGCGGTGGTGAGGGTGGCGGCGAGACCCGCGCGGCGGAGGTTCCGGGCCGGTTCGTGCTCGATGAGGGCGGCGGACCCGGCGGCCGAGCACGCACCGACGGCGATGCCCTGGGCGACTCGGCCGAAGAACAGCCAGATGGTCGAGTCGGCGAACGCGAGGACCACGGCGCCCAGCAGGCTGAAGGAGATGGCGGCCAGCAACACGAAGCGGCGTCCCAGTGCGTCGGACAGCGGGCCGAAGAACAGCAGCGAGGGAAGCAGTCCGGCGACGTAGACGGCGAAGATCAGCGTCTGGACCAGCGGGGTGAATCCGAACTCGTGGCGGTAGAGCGAGTACAGCGCAGTGGGGATGTTGGCGCCGAGGAGCAGCACGACGAGGAGGTAGTTCAGGCCGTGGAAGTGGCGGCTGGTGGTGCGGGCGGTGACGGTGGGGACGGTGTCGGCGTGAGCGGTTGACGTGGACGTGTGGGGTCGCCTCCTCAGGCTGTCCGAATACATGGGACGTCCTACGTAGTTTAGGCGGGCCGGTCGTGAGTCGCGAGCCGGCGAGGTGTGAGGATGAGTACATGACAGTGGTTCGGCGCGAGTCCGCGTATCAGCAGTCCCTGGACTGGATGCGTGGCCGGATCGCCCAGGCCGACTGGACGGTGGGCGAGCGCATCCCGACGGAACCCGAGCTGATGACGCTGCTCGGGGTCGGGCGCAACACCGTGCGCGAGGCCATCAAGACCCTCACGTCGACGGGCATCCTCGAGATCCGGCGCGGGTCCGGAACGTTCGTGCGGGCACGCACCGACATCGGCGGGCTGCTCGGGCGGCAGGTCGCGGTCGCGGAGATGCTGAACGTCTTCGAAGTCCGGCGAGCGCTCGAGACCGAGGCCGTCCGCCTGGCATGCGGTCGCCGCACGGACGACGATCTGCGGTCCCTGTCTGCGCTACTCGACGAGCGGCAGCGAACGACGGATCAGCCGTCCCGGTTCGCGGACGCCGACCTCGCGTTCCACCTCGGGGTCGTGGAGGCCGCGCACAATCCGGTGCTGTCCGACCTGTTCGCCGGCATCCTCGAACCCACCCGCGCCACGTACGACTTCACCGAGGGCGTCCACCCCCCGTCGCTGACCACCGACGACCACCGTGCCGTCGTCGACGCGATCGCCGCCCGCGACGAGGACGCCGCGGTCCGGGCCGCCCTCGGCTACCTCGACCGTGTGCTCGACGCGGTGCACCAGGCCTCCCGCCCGTGAGCGGTTGACGAGTCCCTGCACTCCCCGGCCACTCACAGGCGGCGGAGCCGCCGGTCGGCGAACGCGTTCAGCGCCCCGGCCATGTCCTCGGCCCGTGCGCTGGTGACGGTCAGCCGGTCGCCGCAGGCGGTCGTGACGATCACGGCGGGACCGGTCCTCGTCACGACGCCGTAGTTCCGTCGGCCCTTCACCTTGAGTCCCCAGCCGCCGAAGTCGTCGAACGGCTTGATCACGTCGACGCGGGCGCCCTCGATCTCGTCGACGCCGTACTGCAGGGCGGTCATGCCCATGTTCACCACCCGGATACCGGTCGGATCGACGATCACCCGGAAGCGAAGCAGGCTCACGATCAGCAGCCCGACCGGGACGAACACCGCGAGGGGCCACCACCCGTCGACGAGCAGGCAGACGGCGACAGCGGGCGCGACACCGATCAGCAGGAGCAACACCAGCGAGCCGACGGTGCCGAAACCGACCGTGTCCGCGACCGTCTCCGGGTCGTCGGCACGCGGCAACCGGGGGTCCGGTGGACTGGTGGCGGACACCCGGGGCCGGTAGTCGCGCAGCAGGGTGGCGCCGAGCAGGCCGACGACCGCGCCGATCACGACGCCGAGGCCGAGCGACCACAACGGAAGTTCGGTGTCCGAGGCGTCGGTGACGTCGAGTTGGACGTAGAGCAGCACCACCTGCACCGTCAGGATCAGACCGACCACGGACAACCCGACGACAAGCATCGTGCGACGCATCATGAGCATCGCCTGGGCCAGGGCGGCGATCGCGGCGCATCCGCCACCGAACAGCACCGTCACCAGGGCAAACGTCCAGGCGCTGGACATCGGGGTGGCGAAGCCGTCGGGCGAGGTGGTGGTCCAGTGGGTGGCGATCTCCGCCGGAAGCCGCGGTTCCCAGACCTTCGTGAGGATCACCCCGCACAGGGCGGCGACCACCGGCAGCAGGAGCCCGAAAACTGCGCCTGCGGGGTCGACGACGCGCGAGGACTTCACCGGACGGGCCGTCGCCAGCCGATCAGGACGGCTGGCAGGCGCCCTTCAGCGAGCACGCACCGCAGGAACTGCCGCACCCGCCGGTGTCGGCAGCGGGCACCGCCGCGGCGGCACGGGCACCGAGCGATCCGCCCGTCGCCGCGGTGAGAGCGGCAGCCACGACGCTGACGAGGACGGCGCCGATTCCGAAGACTCCGCCGATCAGGATTCCGGCGATTCCGCCGATGACGAGGAGCCCGGCAGCGGCAAGCAGGGTGGGCCCTGCGACCTTGTTGGCCAGCGCAAACGTCTGATCGTCGCGCATCGTCTCGGGGGTGCGGACACCCGCCCACCGGTTGCGCGGGAGGCGCTCGGCGAGGCCTGCAACGGCGACACCGGAGACAGCGACGGCGAGCACGAACAGCACGACGGAGGCAATCAACACGAGACCAGGATACGGCGGACCCGGACGCGCAGGTGAGCCCGGGTGGGGTGAGGCTCTACCCTGGTTGACGGTATCCCCCTAATTCAGAATGTCAGCCAAGTAGATAGCGACCACAGTGACCGAGCACGTGCAGCCCGCCAACCCGTCCGACGCGACCCCGCAGCACCGCTACACCGCGGAACTCGCCGGCCAGATCGAGCAGCGCTGGCAGGACCGGTGGAGCGAGGAGGGCACGTTCAACGCGCCCAACCCGGTCGGTCCCCTCGCCGGCGACGTTCCCGCGGACAAGTTGTTCGTGCAGGACATGTTCCCGTACCCGTCGGGGACGGGTCTGCACGTGGGCCACCCGCTCGGCTACATCGCCACCGACGTGTTCGCCCGCTATCACCGCATGCAGGGCCACAACGTGCTGCACACCCTCGGCTACGACGCGTTCGGTCTGCCTGCCGAGCAGTACGCGGTGCAGACGGGCACGCACCCGCGGACCACCACCGAGGCCAACATCGTCAACATGAAGCGGCAGCTGCGCCGCCTCGGGCTCGGCCACGACGAACGCCGTACGTTCGCGACCACCGACACCGACTTCTACCACTGGACGCAGTGGATCTTCCTGCAGATCCACGACGCGTGGTTCGACAAGGAGGCGGGCAAGGCCCGGCGCATCTCGGAGCTCGAGGCCGAGTTCGTGTCGGGTTCGCGGTCGCTGGAGGACGGACGGGACTGGGCGTCGCTGTCCGTGTCCGAGAAGGAGGCGGTCCTCGACTCCTACCGCCTCGTCTACCACTCCGATTCGATGGTCAACTGGTGCCCCGGTCTGGGCACGGTGCTGGCGAACGAAGAGGTCACCGCGGACGGTCGCAGCGACCGCGGCAACTTCCCCGTGTTCCGTAAGCACCTGCAGCAGTGGATGATGCGCATCACCGCGTACTCGGACCGTCTGGTGGACGACCTGGAGTACCTGGACTGGCCCGAGAAGGTCAAGACCATGCAGCGCAACTGGATCGGGCGCTCGCACGGTGCGCAGGTGAAGTTCGCCGTCGGGGTCGAGCGGAGCGAGGGTGAATCCACGGTCCACGACGTCGAGGTGTTCACGACGCGTCCGGACACACTGTTCGGCGCGACGTACGTGACGCTGGCCCCGGAGCACGAACTGGTGGACGACATCGTCGCGGCCGAGTGGCCCGAGGGTGTCGATTCGCGCTGGACCGGCGGTGCTGCAACTCCCGCCGAAGCGGTTGCGGCGTACCGGAAGTCGATCGCGTCGAAGTCGGACCTCGAGCGTCAGGAATACAAGGAGAAGACGGGTGTCTTCCTCGGCACCTACGCCGTGAACCCGGTGAACGGGCTCGAGCTGCCGGTGTTCATCGCCGACTACGTCCTCACCGGCTACGGCACGGGCGCCATCATGGCCGTCCCCGGCCACGACCACCGCGACTACGAGTTCGCGACCGAGTTCGGCCTCGACATCGTCGAGGTGATCTCCGGCGGCGACCTCACCAAGGACGCGTACACCGGCGACGGCACCATCGTGAACTCCGATTTCCTGAACGGGATGAGCGTCGCCGACGCCAAGAAGGCGATCACCGACCGCCTGGAAGCGAACGGCACCGGCAAGGGCACCATCCAGTACAAGCTGCGCGACTGGCTGTTCGCGCGCCAGCGGTACTGGGGCGAGCCGTTCCCCATCGTGTACGACGCCGAGGGAAACGCGCGCGCCCTGCCGGAATCGGCTCTGCCGGTGGAGCTCCCGGAGGTCGAGGACTACGCACCCGTGTCGTTCGATCCCGACGACGCGTCCTCGGAGCCCTCTCCCCCGCTGGCGAAGGCCGTCGACTGGGTCAACGTCGAACTCGACCTCGGTGACGGACTGCAGACGTACCGCCGCGACACCAACGTGATGCCGCAGTGGGCGGGCAGCTCCTGGTACCAGCTGCGGTACATCGACCCCACCAACCCGGACGTGTTCTGCGACAAGGAGAACGAACGGTACTGGACGGGTCCGCGTCCGGAGATCCACGGACCCAACGATCCCGGCGGCGTCGACCTGTACGTCGGCGGTGTAGAGCACGCCGTGCTGCACCTGCTGTACTCGCGGTTCTGGCACAAGGTGCTGTTCGACCTCGGCTACGTCAGCTCGAGCGAGCCGTACCGTCGCCTGTACAACCAGGGCTACATCCAGGCGTACGCGTACACCGACGCGCGCGGCGTCTACGTGCCTGCCGACGAGGTGGAGGAGAAGGACGGCAAGTTCTTCCACCAGGGCGTCGAGGTCAACCGCGAGTACGGGAAGATGGGCAAGAGCCTCAAGAACTCCGTGTCGCCGGACGAGATCTGCGAGGAGTACGGCGCCGACACGCTCCGCGTGTACGAGATGTCGATGGGTCCGCTGGACACGTCCCGTCCGTGGGCGACCAAGGACGTCGTCGGTGCGCAGCGCTTCCTGCAGCGCGCGTGGCGTGTGGTGGTCGACGAGGAGTCCGGTGCAGTCCGCGTCACCGACGACGCCCCGACGGAGGACACGCTGCGCGCGCTGAACAAGGCGATCGCCGGTGTCGGCGAGGACTACACGGCCCTGCGGGACAACACGGCGGCGGCCAAGCTGATCGAGTACACCAACCACCTCACCAAGGCGTACCCCGGCGGTGCGCCCCGCTCGGTGGTGGAGCCGCTGGTGCTGATGCTGGCACCGCTGGCCCCGCACCTCGCGGAGGAACTGTGGTCGCGGCTCGGGCACGAGAAGTCCCTGGCTCACGGACCCTTCCCCGTGGCCGAGGAGAAGTGGCTGGTGGAAGACACCGTCGAGTACCCGATCCAGGTCAACGGCAAGGTCCGCAGCCGCGTGACCGTCGCCGCCGACGCCCCGCGCGAGGAGATCGAGAAGATCGCGCTGGCCGACGACAAGATCGTGGCGCTCCTCGACGGCCAGGATCCCCGCAAGGTGATCGTCGTCCCCGGCAAGATGGTCAACATAGTGCGCTGACGCGCCCGTGAGTACTTATTAACGTTGGGCGGTTAATAAGTACTCACAGGCGCGAAGCGCACAAGGCCGTGATGGCTCCCCGAGACGGGACGGTGGTCGACGGGCTCCGTGAAGTCGACGTCTACGACCTGCCGACCGCGTGCACCGCGGACGTCGCCGGCATCTACCTCACCTGGGACGTCGATCAGGATTCCTCGTCGAGCAGCGGGACTTCCTGAACTCGTTCGTGGTCCGCGGCGGCCGTGTCGTCGTCAACGGGCACGTACAGCGCATCTTCCTGGACGGACTGACCAGGTGGCGCAAGCTCGAGTTCCGCGGCCCCTCGGATCTGGCGCTGACGCGTGTGACGGACCATCCTGTGTGGGCCGGCACCGATCCGAAGGCGTTTCTCTACAACACCGGCCGCCGCGGACCGGTGCCGTTCGCCGAACTCGAACGGATCGGCGTCGCGGGGTTCTACGGCCGTTGCTGTTATCTGGACCTGCCGGACGGCGCGCGGGTTGTGCACACGATCGGCCGCACCCGCGCCTCGATCGACTACGAGTACCCGCTCGGCGCCGGTCGCGTGCTGGTGCACGGCGGCAACGACCTGCTCCAGTTCTCGGGTGCCGATCGCGGCACCGCCGACCTGCGGACGCAGATCGTCCGATGGCTGGCGGCACGATGACCCGCGCCGCGACCGTCGCCTTCCTGCACGGTGGCAGCCACGCCCAGTTGGCCACCCTCGCCGATCCCGCCCTGGAGCCGTACCGGATCCGCCCGGTGCACGTGCGCACCGGCGACCTCGACGACATTCGCGACGTCGACGTCCTGGTGGTGGCGGACCGCCTGCGCCCGGACTTGCTGACACGGTGGACGGACACGATCACCGACTGTCTCGGCCGCGGCGCGACGGTGGTCGTCTTCGGCGAGAACAACTCCGGGGACTGGCTGCCCGGCGTCCGCGAGGTCAGTCGCCCCACCGTCTTCTGGTGGTGGCGCACCGGCGAGGATCACCGACTGCGGCTGCGGTCCCCGGACCATCCGGCGTGGGACTACTTCTCCGAACATTCCGTGATCTGGCATTACCACGGCGTCCTGGAGCCGCCGGGTCGCGCGGTGAGCCTGGTCGATCTGCACACCGAGGACGGCGAGCGCGACGGTTCGGTCCTCTTCGTCGACGAGACCACCACCGCGGGGCGGCTGCTCGTCACCACGATGGACCCCGTGTACCACCACGGATCCGGATTCATGCCCGGCGCAACGCAACTGTTGTGCGCTCCGCGCCCGTGAGTACTTGTTAACCACGGGCGGTTGATAAGTACTCACGGGTGGTTTGATACATAGGTGCAACTCGTGATCGAGGCAACCGACCTTCCCGGATCGTCGTGCCCGCCGGGAGCCAATTTCCCCGGCTACGACAACATCCACGTGGCGGTGCAACGCCGCGGTGCCCACGCCGGCCTGCTCGGTCTGCATCCGGGAGACGCGACCACCGCCCGCTGGGTTCTCGACTGCAAGGCCACCCCGAAGCCGACGGGTCTCGACATCACCGGACCGTACGTGCAGGGCCGGCCGGGCGCGCGGTTCGTCTACCTGTCGTGGGGAACGGTCGACGCCGACGGCGGATTCGACATGTTCCGCCGGGCGAAGTTGATGTGGGACGCGGTGGATCCGGCGACTGCGGAGGCCGCGTCGGCTGCCGGTCGCATCACGGCGCGGCTCGGGCTCACCGACGCCCGGGGAAATCCGCTGTGCGCTGCGGTCCGTCCGCCGTTGATCGAGTGGTCGGCGTAGCCGATCGCCGTATCCCCTGCGCGTAGGGTGAGGGTATCGGAGGCACTTCGCATGCGAACGCCCAAGATCGCGTCGCCGCCGACAGAGATATCGGCTGCCTTGCGGCCGAGGCGGGAGCGTCGTCATGACGCTACAACAGGATCGCAACTTTCCCGGTCGTCTTCACGGTGCCCATACTCGTGGCGGTCCGGCGCAGTCGCCGCGTCTGCGGTTGAAGCCCGAAGCGCCCAGTGCGGGCACCGTGGACGGCGCCTGGTGGCCCCGGTCCCGCGACCTCACCGTGGAGATTCCGGATCTGGTTGCGCTGGTGGCAATTCGAGTGGGTGTCGTCGATCGGATCGTGTACGACATCAAGGCCTGGCTTCCTGCTCCGCGCCGGATCATGGTGGCGGGGCGATCGGTGCATCTCGACGGCTACGAGTACCAGCCGCTCAACACCCTGTACGTGAGCGGTGTGAAGCGGACGAGGTTGACGCTTCTGGTGGTGCCCCCCGAGGCCGATGCCCGCTACGCCGACTCGACGATGCACACGGCGGCCAACCCCAACAGTGCCCTGACCGCCGACGAGCTGCTGATGTCGGGCATCAAGGGCATCAAGGGCATCAGGGACGGCTTCGACCGCACCTCGAGCGCGAAGGGACGTGAACGATGACGCACGACGACAACATCACGCACTCCGGGCGTGGGCTGGGACTCTCTCGGCCGACGGCCGACGGTGGGCAGCCTTTCGACGCACCCACCCGGACCCCGAGACTGCTGCTGCGCGCTCGCGGCGAGGTCTCGGAGGGTGTCGACGGGGCGTGGTGGCCCCGAACCACCAACCTGACCACCGAACTGCACGACCTGATCAGCGCACTGACGGATCGAGTGGGGACGACCGAACGCGTCGCCTTCGATTGGAACTCGCTGAGCATCTCGCAACGCGGCATCGACCGTCAGGACGGAATCGAGGTGTCCGGCCCGGATCCGGACCAGCCGCCCGACATCATGCACGTCTTCGGTACCGACGGACGTCGGCTCGACATCCTGATCGTCGGACCCAACACGGACGCCGACAACGCTTTCGAGGCGATGCAGAGGGCGGTGGGTCTCGCTCCGGACCGGTAGACGCTATCGGCTCTCGGCCCCGTGCAGGGCCGGCGGCCGATCGACGTGCCGGGGACGCTTCTCCCGCATCCACGGCAGCGCTGCGGACGCGATCAGGACGACGGCCATCCCCGCCCACTGCGGCGGCGACAGTTGCTCGCCCAGCAGAATCTGCGCGGCCAGTACCCCGACCACCGGTTCGAGCAGTCCGAGGAGGCTGACCGACGCCGATCCGAGCGCTCGCACGGCGATGAAGGAGCAGCCGATCCCGATGGGCATCAGCAGGAGCCCCTGGAACAGGATGGACCCCCATCCGCTGGGTGCGAACGTCCAGGACTGTCCGTCGACGACGGCGATGGTGCCGGTGGCGATTCCGGCGCCGAGTGACGCCAGTCCGCCGGCGGCGACGGGGCTGACCTGGTGTACCCATCGTTCCCCGACCACCAGATACAGGGCGTACCCGGCCGCGCTGAGGAGGGCGAGTATCGCCCCGTTCAGGGCGACGGTGGAGCTGCCCGCGCCTGCGACGAGTGCGATGCCGCCGGACATCGCGAGGGCCAGCACCAACTGACCGCGGTGGATCCTGTTGCGGGTGAGCACCCAGACCAGCGCCATCACGAACAGCGGGTAGACGTGGACGATCACGACCGCGATCTGGGCACCGGTAACCCGCACTGCCGCAAAGAAACACAGCAGCTGGATTCCGAACAGTGGGCCGCAGACGACGCACAGCCCGACAGCGGACTTCCAGGTCACGCCCGCCAGTCTTCCGGTGGACCAGGCCAGGAGTAGCAGGAGTGCGGCACCGACGAGGCTGCGGAGGCAGACGAGGACGGCCGGGGACACGCCCCCGGCGTAGCCGATCGCGGCGAACGTCGGGGTGAGTCCGTAGGCGACCGCCGAGGCCGCGCCACATCCCCAGGCGACGGCACTGCGCCCGCGGGTGGTGCTAGCGCCCATGGACTCGAACGCGTCGAGCGGTCCGCTTCACCATGTCCGCGGCGCGACGAGTTCGTCGTGAACGAACTGCACGAGAACCTCTTTCATGGCGGCGACGGTCATGTTCGGTGCGCCGGTGAGAACCTGGATGGCGGTCCCGTCGGTGAGCGCGGTCAACCGCTGCGCGATGGTTTCCGGGTCGACGTCGGTGCGGAAGATCTCCTGGCGTTGTCCGCGCCGGACGATCTTGACGACGGTTTCGTGCCAGCGCGCGTAGTACGTGTTGTGGAACGGGCGGAGTTCGGGTCGAAGCGTGGCCTCGGCCCAGAATTGCAGCCAGATGGACCACTCGTCGCGCAGCGGTCCGACGCGGGGCAACTGCATGTCGATCAGGCGGAGCAGTCGCTCGTGGGCGTTGTCGATTGCCTTGAGTTCGCGACTCTGCCGGTCGAACGCGTTGTCGATGGCGTGGCGGAGGGCCGCCGTCAGGACGTCGCTCTTGCCGGGGAAGTAGTAGTGCACCGCCCCGGTGCTGGTGCCGACGACCTGCGCGATGTCGGAGATGCGGACCGAGTGGTATCCGCGCTCGGCGATCAGCTGAGCCGCGGCATCGAGTATCGCCGTTCGGCGCGCGTCCTCGGTGAGTTGAGCGGTCACTGTCCCTCCTTCGATGGTCATCTGACTGATCCATCAAATCATACGCTTCAAACTGACGCATCAGTCAGACGATGCATCATCTGAGTGAAAGGCGCCGAATCCGGGCATTCGCCGACATAACAGCAGTTCAATCTGCATGAACGAGCAGGGGAAGCATTCGGGCGGTGAGTCAGTTTCCGAAAAAACCTTGACATCTGTGGGCTGCATCACGGTATAACTGATGCATCAGTCAGACCCTGGTGGTCGGAACGGTAGCGACGAGAGGCGAACGCTCGATGGAATGTGAGAACCCAGGCGGAGGCGCCGGGCAGGTGCTGCGCCCCGATGTCCATCGCGGGCGGGTGGCACTGATCACCGGTGGAGGCACCGGGATCGGACGCGCGATCGCACTGGACATGGCGAGGTGTGGAGCCGACGTCGTCATCAGCGGTCGCCGGTCCGAGCCCCTCGAGAAGACCGCAGCCGAGATCGAGGCGCTGGGTGCCCGGGTGCTCGCAGTGCCCGCCGACATTCGCGAAGAACAGCAGGTGACCGATCTGGTCGACCGCGCCCTCGACACGTTCGGCCGGATCGACATCCTGGTCAACAATGCGGGTGGCCAGTTCGCGGCGCCGGCCGAGGACATCACGAGCAAGGGATGGCGCGCCGTTCACCGCCTCGCCGTCGACGCCACCTGGGCGGTCACCCGGGAGGTCGCCGTTCGCGCGATGATTCCGCAGCGGTCGGGATGCATCTTCTTCATGGCGTTCTCCCCGCGTCGCGGAATCGCATCGATGGTCCATGCCACCTCGGCCCGCGCCGCCCTCGAGAACCTGGCTTCCGGACTGTCGCTGGAGTGGAGCCGGTACGGAATCCGGTCGATCTGCATCGCCCCCGGCACCATCGCGACGGAGGGCATGGAGGGCAACTACACCGAAGAGGCCCGGGCGCAATGGACGTCCGCGGTGCCGCTCGGACGGCTGGGTACGGCCGAGGACGTTTCCGGAGTCGTCACGTTCCTTGCCTCCCCCGCAGGCAGTTACGTCACCGGGACCACTCTGGTGATCGACGGCGGCGCCGACGCCTGGGGTACTGGTCACCCCGCTCCGAAGGTCGAGGAGACGCGATGAGCGCGATCGTCGACCGCGACCTCACGGCGCTGTTCGATCCCCGGTCGGTCGCCGTCCTCGGTGCCAGCAACGACGAGACGAAGTACGGCAACTGGATCAGCGTCCAGGCTCTCCGCATGACGGGCAGCCGGTCGGTCCACCTCGTCAACCGGCGCGGCGAGCGCATCCTGGGACACCCCTCGCTCCGGAGCCTGTCGGAACTCGACGAACGAGTCGATCTCGTCGTCATCACCGTCCCGGCGCAGGGTTTCGAGGAGGCCGTGGACGACGCCCTCGCGGCAGGCGCCACCGCGATCGTCGGCGTCACCGCCGGTTTCGCCGAACTCGGTGCTGCCGGAAAGGCTGTGCAGGATCGGGTCGTGGAGCGGGTGCGGGCCGCCGGGGCCGTCCTCCTCGGGCCGAACTGCCTGGGTGTGCTGGATTCGAGCACGGCGCTGACGCTGGCCTCGAACCCGCTTCCCGCCGGCCGGGTCGCGCTGCTCTCCCAGAGCGGCAACATGGCACTCGAACTCAGCCAGTTCCTCGAGGCCCGCGGACACGGGTTCTCCCGGTTCGCCTCGCTCGGGAACCAGGCAGACCTCGGCGCCGCCGACCTCATCCGCTCCTGCGTCGAGCACGACGACACCGATCTCATCGCCGTGTACTGCGAGGACTTCGGTGACGGGCGGGCGTTCGTCGACGCGGCCGCCCAGGCGTCCCGGGCGGGGAAGCCGGTCCTGTTGCTGACGGTGGGTGGCAGCGAGGCATCCGTCCGCGGGGCGCAGTCGCACACGGGATCGCTGACGTCCGACAGCGCGGTCATCGACGCGGCCTGCCGGGCCGCCGGGGTGTACCGGGTGTCGAGTCCACGGCAGCTCGCGGACGTGGCGGCCACCCTCCTCGGTTACGGACCCGCGGAGGTGCGCCGGGTCGGCGTCGTCGCGGACGGCGGCGGGCACGCAGGTGTCGCGTCCGACGTCGTGGAGGCTGCCGGACTCACGGTGCCCGAGTTCACGGCCGAAGTCAGCAGTGCACTGCGCGCCCTGTTGCCACCGTCCGCCGGGGTGACCAACCCGGTCGACCTCGCCGGCGCCGGGGAACAGGACATCACCTCGTTCGTCTCGGTCCTCGACACCATCCTGCAGAGTCCGGCCATCGACTCCGTCCTGCTCACCGGATATTTCGGCGGCTACGGGAGTTACGGTGAGAACCTCGCGCGAGCGGAGGTCGACACCGCCCGTGCGATGGCGGAGACGGCGCGCACCCACGGCAAGCCGGTCGTCGTGCACACGATGCATCCCGACAGCGCCGCGGCCCGGGTCCTGGCCGACAGCGGAGTCCCGGTCTTCCGGGCGGTGGAGGATGCCGCCGGTGCGTTCGGAGTCATCGCCGAAACCGCTGCGCCGCAGCATCCTGCGGGCGGGGAGAGCGAGCCGGCCGAGCCGGTTACCAGCGACGCCTACTGGGACGCCCGCGAACTCTTCCGTGGTGCGGGCGTCGAGTTCCCGGACGCGCAACTGGTGCGGACGTGCGCCGAGGCGGTGGCAGCGGCCGACAGCGTGGGATACCCCGTGGTTCTGAAGGCGATGGGCCTGCTGCACAAGTCCGACTCCGGCGGGGTCGCAATGGGTTTGGAAACCGCGCAGCAACTCACCGACGCGTTCACGCGTATGGACGGCTCGCTCGCCGCGCCCGCCTACTGCGTGGAGAGCATGGCCGACCTGAGTGAGGGAGTCGAACTCATCGTGGGCGTCCAGACCGACCCGCGATTCGGACCCGTGGCGATGGTGGGTCTCGGCGGCATCTTCACCGAGGTCCTCGCCGACGTCGCCTTCGCACTGGCGCCCGTCGACGCGGAGACCGCCCGTGGTCTGCTCGACACCCTGCGGGCGTCCGCTCTGCTCCGAGGGGTTCGCGGCAGGCCCCCGATCAACCTCGACGCGGCCGCGGACGCCATCGCCGCCGTCACGGCCGTGGCCACCGCGCACCCCGAGATCGCGGAACTCGAAATCAACCCGCTGTTCGTCACTCCGAAGCAAGCCCTCGGACTCGACGCGCGCATCGTCCTCAACACATCGAACACCAACTGACACAAGGAAGTTCTGACACCATGGAATTCGCATACAGCCCCCGCCTCGCCGACCTCAAGGAGCGCGCACGCGCCCTGACCGACACGATCATGCAGTTCGAGGACGAGTGCGAAAGAAACAACGGAATTTCCGACGAATCCCACGCCACCATCAAAGCGGCCGTCCTCGCATCGGGACTCCAGGCGATCAACACCCCCGTCGAATACGGCGGTGCCGGACTGACGGTGCTCGAGCAGGCCGTCGTGCAGGACGAACTCGGCAAGCTCACCAACGCGCTGTGGGACACGGTGTGGCGGCCCGCGAACCCGCTGACCCACGCGACCCCCGAACAGCGGGAGCGCTACCTGATTCCCGGTGCCCGCGGCGACCGCCGCGACGCCGTCGCGATCTCCGAGGCCAACGCGGGCTCGGACTTCTCCGCGGCGAGCACCACCGCGACACCCGACGGCAACGGCGGGTACATCATCAACGGCGAGAAGTGGTTCGTCACGGTCGGTGACGTCGCCGACTACCTCATCGTGCTGGCCAACGTCGAACCCGAGCACGCCGCAACGATCTTCCTGATCGACGTCGACACCCCGGGTGTGAAGATCAAGCACATCCCCCGCTACACGCACACGTTCGTCTACGAGCACCCCGAGTTCACGTTCGAGAACGTGCGCGTCGGAGCGGACGCCGTGCTCGGTGGCATCGGACAGGGCCACGACCTCACCCGCGACTGGTTCACGGAGGAGCGGCTGATGATCGGTGCACGCACGATCGGTGCCGCCGAGCGGGCGCTGACCCTGGCCGTCGACTGGGCGCGGGAGCGGGTGCAGGGCGGCGAGCCGCTGATCAACCGTCAGCTGATCCAGGGCATGATCGCCGACTCCGTCGTGGACATCACCACCAACCGGGCGCTCACCCACCAGGTGGCGTGGGAGTTCGACCAGGCCGACCCCAACGATGCCGACTTGCGAAAGACGCTGCACGCCAAGGCTGCAACCGTGAAGCTGGCCGCCTCCGAGGCGTCGAACCGGGTGGTGGACCGGGCCGTCCAGATCTTCGGTGGGCGCGGCTACATCCGCGACTACCCCGTCGAGCGGCTGTGGCGCGAACTGCGCGTCGACCGCATCTGGGAGGGCACGTCCGAGATCCAGCGCCTGGTCATCGCGAACGAGGCCAACAAGCGGGGCCTCGACAATCTGCTGTCCTTCCGCTACGAGGCCGGGGAGAAGTAGCACGATGCCGACCGAGAACGCCGGGACCGTCGATGTGCGCCGCGACGGCGACGTCGCCGTCGTCACCCTGAAGCGGGAACAGAAGCGGAACGCGTTGTCCACGCACATGGAAGCCGAACTGCTCGGCGCACTGGGGTCACCCGAGGTGAAGTCCAGTCGTGCGGTGGTCCTCACCGGGGGCGACTCGGTGTTCTCGGCCGGCGCGGACGTCACCGAACTGCGGGAGATGACCCCGGAGGCGATCGCCGAGTACTACCGCACGTCCGGTTCGGTGTACGAGGTGCTCGCGGCTCTCCCGCAACCCACCGTGTCCGCGATCACCGGCTACTGCCTCGGCGGCGGGCTCGAACTGGCTCTCGCCACCGACATCCGCGTCGCAGATCCGGCCGCGGTCTTCGGGTTCCCGGAGATCGGAATCGGGATCCTCCCCAGTTCCGGTGGGGTCACCCGCATCACCCGCATCGTCGGGGCGGGCCGTGCCCGCGACCTCGTCCTGCGCGGACGGCGCTTCGATCACTCGGACGCCGAACGCTGGGGCGTCGTCAGTGAGATCGCCCCTTCCGCGGAGCACGTGAAGCAGGCGCTGAGCATCGCGCACGAACTCGCGGCGTATTCGCCACTGGCGCTGAGCATCACCAAGCAGGTGCTGGACGTCAGCGCCGACTCCCCGCACCATGCCTCGCTGTTGCTCGAGCAGCTCGCCTACTCGGCGCTGAACAAGACAACCCCTTAGCGGTACCGGCCAGCGCGGCCGACTCGCCCGCCACCCCCAGGGTGACGGCACCAATCTACGTAGTGGAGACGACATGAGTTCCTTCGACGTGATGGACAGACCCGCCAAACGCGGGTTTCACACCAAGCTCCTGATCGCGTGCTGTGGCGGACCATTCCTGGACGGGTACGTCATGAGCATCATCGGCGTGGCCCTGCTCGGGGTGACCGAGCAACTTCACCCGACGACAGCCGAGGCAGGGTTGATCGGCGCGGCCTCGCTGATCGGTATCTTCTTCGGCGCCACCGTGTTCGGCTTCCTCACCGACCGGATCGGCCGGGAGAAGATGTACGCCCTCGACCTGGTGGTGCTGGTCGTCGCGTGCGGGCTGTCGGTGTTCGTCCAATTGCCGTGGCAGCTCATCGTCCTGCGCTTCGTCATCGGCGCGGCCATCGGTGCCGACTACCCCATCGCCACCTCGCTGCTCACCGAGTTCACGCCCACCAAGAAGCGCGGCGCCATGGTCGGGATGTCGGCTGTCGCGTGGTCGGCGGGCGCGGTTGCCGCGTACGTGGTCGGCGCGCTCGTCGTCGGCATCTCCGGCGGCAACGACCACTGGCGACTGCTCCTCGCGTCCAGTGCCGTTCTGGGTCTGATCGTGATCCTGGTGCGTCGCGGAATCCCGGAGTCGCCGCGCTGGCTCCTGCAGAACGGCCGGGTGGCCGACGCCGAGGCCGTGGTCGAGAAGATCTACGGGGAGAAACTCGACCTGAGCAAGGTCACGGTCGAGGACACGGCGGACGAGCCGAAGGCCGACATCCGGATCTACTTTCGCGGCCAGTACCTTGCCCGGCTGATCATGTGCAGCGCTTTGTATCTGGCGGTCGTCACCCCGCTCTACGCACTGCTGACCTTCCTGCCCACGATCCTGTCGGGCTTCTCGATCTCCGGTGACGGTTCCGCGGGGCTCATCGTCGAAACCGTCATCATCGGGCTCATCGTCGCCGGATCCATTCCCGCGCTGTTCCTGGTCGAGAAGTGGGGCCGGCGTCCGATCGCCGTGGTCCCGCTGGCACTGATGGTGATTCCGCTGGCAGGGCTGTGGTTGTGGGCGGACGGGCCCCTCTGGTTCATCGTCGCCGCCTTCTGCGCGTACGCGTTCATCTCCGGCGGTCCGAGCATCCTGGTGTGGATCTACCCCAACGAGCTCTTCCCCACCGAGTTCAGGGCGACTGCGGTGGGAATCGCCACCGCGGTGAGCCGGTTCGGCGCCGCGACGGGCACGTACCTGCTGCCGCTGAGTATCTCGTCGCTGGGAACCGGCACCACGATGCTCTTCGGTGCAGTGCTGACGGCGGTCGCGTTCGTGATCTGCTTCTTCATGTCTCCGGAGACGAAGGGAAAGTCGCTGGAAGAAGTGTCCTCCGTAACGGCTGCTCCGGCCATGGGGGCGAGCGCTCCCCGGCTCGAGAAATTGGAGGAGGCCTCCGCGCCGCGAACCTGACGACCATGTCCTCTCCGCCTCTGCCGACGTCGGCGGGGGCGGAGCCATGTCCCGCTGCCTGGGAGAAGGGGCTCCCCAGCCGGGACGTGCTGCGCTACTCTCCAGGCTAGAACACGTTCTATTCGACTGAGGAGTTCGCATCATGGCACCGTCCGCAGAAGACATCCGCAAGACCGTCGAAAGGTACATCGAGGCGGTGGCCACCGGGACCGTCGACGACGTCGTCGCGCTGTACGCCGAGGGCGCCACCGTGGAGGATCCCGTGGGCACGGAGCCGCGGACGTCGGTGGAATCGCTGCGCGAGTTCTACGGCGTGATCGAACCCCTGAAGCAGACCGGCGAGCTCCTGACCCTGAAGATCGCCGGCAACTCGGCGGCGTTCCACTTCTCCCTCGTCACCGATCTGGGTGAGCAGAAGCTCGAAATCGCCCCGATCGATGTCATGACCTTCGACGACGACGGGAAGATCACGTCGATGCGGGCGTTCTGGTCGCAGGAGGACATGATCACCAGCTGACCGATTGCCGGGCCGGCAACCACACCGCAATACGGCCCGGCTGATCAGCGACTGTGCTTACCATGGCGTGGTGGCCACCGACGTCGCCGGGCAGGCCGCACGGCGTGCCCGACGCACAGCAGTCGTTCGAGCCGGTACGCGCCCCGGGCGCGCACCGCGTAGCTGGCTGGCGGTCGCCGGGGCCCTGACCGCCGCGGTGCTCGTGGCGTGCTCCTCGGGTTCAGGGTCCAACCCCGACCCGGTCGACCTGGACCGGGCCACCGACAACGGGCAACTTCCGTGGACGGAAGTGCTGCTTCCGCCGCAGACGCCGACGACGGTTCCGTTCGGTCCGCCGGGCACCGACCTGCCGAGCGAACCCCGCGCCGCCGGGATCCGGGTGATCGGCGACCGTGCCGGCCTCTACGGCGGAAGCCCCGACCGAGTGCTCTGCGACCGGCAGCGTCTCGTCGACGACCTCGAGCAGGATCCGGCGAGGCTGCAGGCCTGGTCGAGTGTGTTCCAGGTCGACGACGTGCGGAATTACGTCCGTACCCTGACACCGGTGCTGCTCCGTGCAGATACCCGTGTCACCAACCACGGCTTCGACGACGGGCATGCGAGCGCGTTCCAGTCCGTCCTCGAGGCGGGGACCATCGTGCTGATCGACGACCACGGCGTTCCCCGCGTCCGATGTGTGCGCGGAAGCCCACTGCTCTCCCCGGTGGTGAACGAGAACGCGGACGTGCAGGGTGATCCGTGGCCGGGCTTCCAACAGGACAGGTTGTACGTCGTGCAGCCCTCCAACCTGGCGATGACCGAAGTGACCGTGGTGGATCTGATGACCGGTGGACTGTCGCCGGTGCCGATCGGTTCCGGCCCGCAGCAGCCGGCAGAGCGCCCGAATCCGGTGGCACCCGTGGAAGCCCAGGCGCCGGTGGTGGATTCACCACCGCCTGCGGTGGTGCAGCAGGCGGCTCCGCGGCCCGCGCCGGCACCCGAACCGGCAGCGCCGCCGCCCCCACCGCCCGCGCCGCCACCGCCACCGCCTCCCCCACCGCCCGCGCCAGAGCCGCCGGTGAACTATCCCCCGGCCCCCGCTCCGGCGCCGCCCGCACCGCCACAGCAGATTCAGGTGCAGATACCGGGCCTGCCGCCCATCGTCATCCCCATTCCCAACTGACGGTCGGGCTCCCGGCTAGAGGGCGAAAAGGGCCGCGTTGAGGACAATCGCCTGGGTGAAGAGCGTCCAGTCGTTGATGATGTGCGCGCCCGTCGAGACCCACAGGTTCTTGGTGCGGATGTAGGCGAGCGTGAGAACCAGTCGGGCCCCGCCGATCACGATGAATGCCTGAGCGAAGTTCCAGTCGTAGGTTTGCAGGTGGGCAGCGCCGAACCACACGGCACTGAGCAGCCAGGCCACGACGATCGCCGTCTTGCGAGACAGCTTGGCCTTGGCGAACAGGAAGTACATGACCGCGAGAAACGGGATCATGGTGAACACTTCTTCGCCGACCAATTGGATACCGGTGCCCACGTAGAACGCGACGGTGTCGAGCGCACTCGCCTTGCCCGCATCGTCGACGGCCTCGTTGGACGCTACGTCGAACAGGGATTGCACGATCAACGCCAGCCCGGCCGAGACGGCCAGGTTGAGCAGCGCGAAACCGATCATCGTGAGGACGTCGCGGCCGCTCACTCTGCGAAACAGCGCCTTCCAGTGCTCGCGCGTCACTCGCGCCAGCACTCCGAGCGGGATGGCGACGAACAGGATTCGCGGAATCAGCGCCACGAAGTTGTTCGGCTGAGGGATGAGGATCAGGGCGGCGAAGCCGACGGCGACGGACGCCCACACCAGCACCCACTGCCGCACCGACAGTGCCGCGGGAACCCCGTTGTAGAAGGGGAAGTCGACGCCGTCGCGGCGCTCGATCAAGTGGCCGAAACGATCGTTCGCCGACGGCGATTCGTGCACGGGCGCCGGACTCGGATCGGTAGCACCACTCATCGATTAACCCTTCTGAGGTGGGTGGATACGGAATGTCATCGTCGCAGAGACGGCCGGCCCGTACCACTCGACCCACCCAACGCACGGTTAACGGAAGGAAACTTATATATACCTGCGGTGAATTCCACCAACTTGTATTGACATGTTGGAGTCCTCGGTTCACAGTGGGATCCATGACACATCAACGACGCTACGACGTGGTGGTTGTCGGTGCCGGAATCGTCGGCCTCGCTCACGCGTACCACGCGGCGAATCGGGGTCTGTCGGTGGCGGTGATCGATCATGCCGACCGGGTGGCGGGCGCGTCCGTCCAGAACTTCGGCCACGCCTGCATCACCGCCCAGTCGGGCGTCGCTCGCGACTACGCCCGAGCGGGCCGGGAGCACTGGCTCGACCTGGCACGTAAGGCCGGGTTCTGGTCTGCCGAGTCCGGAACATACTGCGTAGCACGGCATGACGACGAGCTGGCCGTCATGACCGAGTTCGCGGACGTACGCGGACCGGTCGAAGCGGAACTGCTGTCCCGCGACCGGATCCTCGGCGCGTTACCCATCGTCGGCGACCGCGTCGTCGGGGGCATGTACATGGCCGACGACCTCCAGGTGAACCCGCGGGAAGCGGCCCCCGCCATCGCGCAGTGGCTCGAAGCGTCGGGTGTCGACTTCTTCTGGCGGACCGCCGCAACCGGTTTCGAGACCGGAGTCGTCCACACCTCGCGGGGCGATCTGCGCGCGGGGACGGTGTTCGTCACCGTCAATTACGACATCGACCGCCTGTTCCCGGAGCCGGCCGAGCGCGCGGGACTCCTGCGGTGCCGGCTCCACATGATGCGCGCGAGGATTCCGTTGTCCGCGCCGTTGCCCGCACCCCTGTTCACGGGCTGGTCGCTCGTGCGGTACAGCGGTTTCGAGAAGCTTCCCGCGACCGCGGCGCTCGCGGCACGGCTCCGCGACGAGTACCCCGACTACGTCGACCTCGACCTCCACCAAATGTACACACCACAGCCCGATGGTTCGATCCTGATGGGCGACACTCACATCCGCGAGATCTCGGCCGAGCCGTTCCAGTCGGAGAAGGGGTTCGAGGTGCTGATCCGTGAAGCCGCCGCCCTCTTCGGCGTCTCGGACGTCACCGTCACCGAACGCTGGCAGGGCGTGTACAGCTCGGCTCCCGGTTCGGAATTCCTGATCGAGGAGCCGATCGACGGCGTGCACATCGTCACCGTGACCACCGGGATCGGCATGACCACCAGCATGGGCCTGGCGAAGGACCGCATCGACCACGTCTTCGGCCGCGAAACCCTGCCGGTAATGGCGTAGCAGCACAACCACACTCACCGAACTCCGAGAGGAACCAGACAATGGGAACACATCACCGGGACATCAGCCTCGTCGTCTTCGACATGGCAGGCACCACCGTCGAGGACAGCGGGCTGGTCCAGCAGTCCTTCCTCGCCGCGGACGCGCATGCCGGACTGTCGAAGACCGACGAGGAGCGCCGGCGGATGCTCGACTACGTCTCCGACACCATGGGCCAGTCCAAGATCGTCGTCTTCCGCCATCTCAGCGGCGGAAACGAGGAGCAGGCGCAGGCGGCGAACAAAGAATTCGAACGCTGCTACTCGCAACTCGTCGACGACGGCCGGTGCAGCGCCGTCCCCGGCGCCGAGGAACTCTTCGGCTCGCTGCGTGAGCAGGGCATCAAGACGGCGCTCACCACCGGGTTCGCGCGCGAAACGCAGATGTCGATCATCCGCGCGCTCGGCTGGCAGGACGTCGCCGACGTCGTGTTGTGCCCCGGAGACGGCGTCCGCGGCCGCCCCTTCCCGGACCTGGCGTTGACCGCGTTGATGCGCACCGGCGCCCCGTCCGTGCAGTCCATGGTGGTGCTCGGCGACACCACGTCGGACGTCACCACCGGCCTCCGCGCCGGAGCGCTCGCCTCCGTGGGCGTGCTCACCGGTGCCCACGACGCCACCCAGCTGGCCGAGGCCGGGGCCACCCACGTTCTCGACAGTGTCGCGGACCTGCCCGGTCTGCTCGCCGAACTGCGCAACGCCTGATGCCGGCGGCCGGCTAACTTCCGTTGCCGTCGTCCGACGGAAGTCGGGGGTCGATGGTGCGGGCGTTCACGATGCTGAAGGCGACGAGGTCGGGACGGTACCGATCGTCCGCGTACTCGAACGTGTCGCCGTGCTGATCCCGCGACGTCCGACGTTCCCGAAGCAACGGGCTGCCGGGGTCGATCCCGAGATTCTCGGCGTCGACCCCGGTCGCGGCGACGGCGTCGAGCACATGCTCCATCGATTCGAAGCGGACGCCGCGGGAGGTGAGGTAGTCGGTGATCGATCCGGTGTCGATGTCGAACTCGAACAGCAGGGAGCCGACCCGCTCGGTGAACGTGCTCCGCTCGATCATCGTCGGTTCGCCGTCCAGCAGCCGGACGCGGAGCACCTCGACGACGAAGTCGTCCGTGGTCAATCCCAATGCGCCGGCAGCAGGTTCGGACACCCGGCGACGTGAGATCTCGAGCGTGCGGCTCCCCGCGGCGCGGCCGGTGCGACGTGCCCACTGGGAGAACGGGGTGAACGTGTCCAGGGTCTGCGTGATGTCGTGGCTTCGCACCACGGCAGGCTTCCCCTGGGACAGCAGGATCAGCCCCTCGTTCTTCAACGTCGCCAGAGCCTGGCGCACGGGACCGCGAGACACCTCGAACTCCGCGCACAGCATGCTTTCGCTGGGGAGCGACTCACCCACCGCGTACTGCCGCTGCATGATGCGCTGCCGGAGCTGGAGTGCGACGAACTCATGGCGGGAGCGTGCCTCCACCATTGCGCATCACTCCACTTCCCCGGTCGGTCGACGATCGCCACTGTGAGCCAGGTGCATTCTAATGGCGTCGTCGCTACGCTACATTGCGAGAACACGTTCCAGCCGGTGGAGGGATGCGGAGCATGGCGTCGTCGACGGAGCGGATCGTCACGGTCGACGGATTCCGTTGGCAGATTACCGAACTGGGAGACGGCCCACCCGTCGTCCTGTGCCACGGATTCCCGGGCCTCGGCTACAGCTACCGACATCAGATGCGGGCCCTCGCGGCTTCCGGGTACCGCGCAATCGCCCCGGACATGCCCGGCTACGGCGGCACCGACGTGCCCCGCGACATCGACGACTACACGAACGAGCGAGTGGCGGACGCGCTGATCGGTCTGCTCGACACGCTCGGTCACGAGCGTGCCGTGTTCGTCGGCCACGACTTCGGCGCGCCGGTCGCATGGACCGTCGCACTGCGTCACCGCGCACGCGTGTCCGGGCTGGTGCTACTGGCTGTCCCCTACGCACCCGACCGGTTCCCGCTGCGACCGTCGGAGCTCTATGCGTCGATGGCGCGCAAGCACTTCCTGCACATCCACTACTTCCAGGAACCGGGTGTCGCCGACCGCGAACTCGACGCCGATCCCCGCGGATTCCTGCAGCGGCTGTTCTACGCGTTGTCGGGCGCTTACCGCTATCTGGACATCTGGCAGCACCCTTCGGACGGCAACGGTTACCTGGACGTGTTGCCGGAAGCCCCACCCCTGCCGTGGTCGTGGCTGACGGAGGACGAGTTCGACCACTACGTGAAGGTCTTCACCCGGACGGGATTCACCGGCGGACTGAACTGGTACCGGGCGTACGACGCCAACTGGGAACGCTCCGGGGGTCTCGCCGGAGCCGACATCGAGGTGCCGACGCTGTTCGTGGCCGGCGTGCACGATCCCGTCCTCGCGATGAGTGGTGCGCAGGCCCTCGACCGGATGCGCGACACCGTCCCCGACCTGCGCGGAATCCATCTCGTCGAGGGCGCCGGCCACTTCGTCCAGCAGGAACGACCCGAAGAGGTGAACGAGCTGCTGCTCAGGTTCGTCGCGGGCTGAACAGGCGACGACGGCGACTCTGTTCGGGCAGTTCACCGATCGACTCGAGGTACGCGGTGAACGCCTCGGCGTCCGCGTGGGTGCTCACCTTCGGCCTGCCCGCGGCCCAGGCAGCGAACAGCGCGAAGAACCGGTCGCCGAGGGTTGCGCGGACGTGGGGAAGGTGATCGCCCACTTCCCCGGACCGCTTGCGGAGCAAGGCCTTCGATGCGGTGCCGATCGCGTCGCGGTCGAATCCCTCCGGCAGCCCGCCCACTGCGACGAGAGCGCGGACCAATGCTGCCTGCCGCTCCGCCAGCCCGGTCACGGCCGACTCCGCACGGCGCCGCCGGTGACCCGGTCGAACCCGGCCGCATCCGCGATCGCATCCAACTCGTCGAACAACTCCCGGGCGGGCGGGTAGTTACCGTCGCGCTCGAGCATCATCGCGGGGGGACCCTCGGGTGCCCACTGCCGGACCAGGTCCAGCACCCCGTCGGGCACCGGGTCGGTGTGGGTGTCGTGATACGCGCCGTCCCGTTCGGATCCCCCGGCGACGTGGCAGTACGCCACGCGTTCGAGGGGAAGCCGCCGGAGTTCCTGACCGGCGTCGAGGCCGCGGTTGCGGGCGTTCGCGTAGACGTTGGCGACGTCCAGCAACAGGTGGACGCCGGTGCGTTCGACGAGCTCGGCCAGGAACTCACCCTCGGAGTATTCGTCGTCCGGCCAGTCGAACAGGGCCGCGATGTTCTCCATGGCCAGGGGCACCGGCAGGCACTCCTGCGTGCGCCGGACGTTGCGCACCAGCACGTCCAGGGCTTCCGCCGAGCGCGGCACCGGCAGCAGGTGCCCGGCCTCGAGACCGCCCGCCCGCACGAACGCGACGTGCTCGCTGACGAGCGGCGCACCGAGCGCGTCGGCGCACCGCGCGAGATGGTCGATCCGGTGCTGCTCGACGCCGTCCGCGCCACCCAGCGACAGCGAGATGCCGTGCGGGACGACGGGAACCCCCAGCGACCGCAGTTCGTCGGGAACGCCGACTCCGCGCCGGCGGACGGGCAGCGATTCGGCGATCACCTCGCAGAACCGCAGCCCGTCGAGCCGGTCGATGATCCCGCAGATCTCCGGCCGCCAGCCGATGCCGAGGCCGGGCTCGATCAGGGCGGTCATCCCCCGCACCCCCCACCGCCGCCGCAGCCTCCACCGCCGCCGCAGGAGCTGTCGCCGCCGCTGCTGCCGCCGTCACCGCTGCCGCTGTCGGAGATACCGGCCGCGCTCGCGAAACCGGGGGAGAACAGGCCGGCGGCCCCCATCCCGAACAGTGCCGTCGACAGTGCGATCGGCGTCGGACCGTACGCGGTGAGCGACGGGCGCATCCGCGGCGCCAGGTAGGAATGTGTGCGGCGCAGCCGGGTGAGCTCCGCAGTGCCCTGGGGCGTCCTGCGGCCGGTCCGGCGAACGAGCTCCCGCGAGGCCGAGAGCAGAACCACCGCGACCAGCAGGAAGCCGATCGGCTTGCCGCCGGCGAACCCGGCGACGAGGCGTGCGACGCCGATGGCCACGACGACGAGGATCGGGAGGGTCGCGCGCCGATTCCAGGCCTTCTGCTCGGGTCCGGTGAGCAGCCCCTGCGCGACCAGGGTGGCCCGCAGGTGGTCGAGCGGGGCCTGCAACCGGCCCGGGAGCCGCAGGTTGCCGAGGGCGCTGCGCCCGGAGGCGAGTTCGTCGTAGACGGCCCGCGTGAACGATCCGAGGGCGTTGTCCGCGACTCCCCACCCCCGCAGGATCGTCCCGTCGGCGGAGATCAGGTCAGCTCCCCGCAGCAGCGTCAGGGAGGCGGCGACGGCGCGATCGTCGCTGGTCAGCATCCCGGCCTGCACCGGATCGAGACGAATACCGGCGGTCGGGGCGGGCGCGGTGCCCCGGGACCGGAGGAACACCGCCAGCCCGACCGCGACCAGGGCGGCGGTGACGTAGATCACCAGAAAGGTCTCGCTCGGTATCCCCCATGTAGCGGATTCGTTGTACATCACACACCACCTTTCAACCACGTTGTCCGACAGTCGATCTCAGTATCGGTACGATTGTCCGATTTGCACCCGCCGGGTACCGATCGTCACCGTTCCGTTATCGAGATCCTGGGATTCGTCGTGGGGTGGGCTGTGGGTGGCATCGCCTAGCATCGTCTGCATGACATCGCCGCCTGCCGCACTGTCGTATGCCGAACTGCTCGATGCGGTTGCCGAATCGCACAGGACGGTGGAGGCGACGCTGGCGGGGTTGACCGACGAGCAGGCGCGGGAGCCGTCGCTGCTGCCGGGGTGGAGCCGGGGGCACGTCGTCACGCACCTCGCGAGGAACGCGGACGCGCTCAACCGGTTCGCCGTCGGGGTGATCACCGGCGAGGCCGCACCCGAGATGTACCCGGGAGGTCCGGCCGCGCGGGCCGCGGCGATCGAGGAGGGGGCCGGACGTCCGGCCGAACTGCTGGTGGCCGATTTCCGCTTCGCGGGACGGCGGGTGATCGAGTCGTTACGCCGGATCACCGAAGATCTGTACGAGACGCCGGTGAACTGGCGTCGGCAGGTGCCGGCGCGGCAGGTGCCGGTGCTGCGGTGGCGCGAGCTCGAAATCCACCACGTCGACCTGGGGCTCGACTACTCGGCGGCCGACTGGCCGGGGACCTTCGTGGAGCACACACTGGAATCGGAGGTGCCCGCGCTGGCGGCCCGGTATCCGGACGTCGGGGTGCCGGAACTTCCGCGCACCGGACTGCTGGCGTGGGTTATCGGGCGCCCCACGCGGGAGGGGCTGCCGCCCGTGCCTGCGTGGCCGTTCTGATCGTCAGGCGTACTCGACGTTCTCGAACGTGTCGGCGTCGTCGAGCGCGTCCCAGATGATCGCGTAGCGCTTGTGGGTCATCTCGTCCGCATCGACGAGCAGAGCGTCGAACAAGGCCTTCGGGTTGTCCTGCCACGTCTGAACCAGGCTCGCGACCGCCTGGGGCGTGAACAGACCCGACCGCGCTGCCGCCTCGATCCACTCGTCGAAGTCGCCGGCGTAAATCCGCTCGACTGCCTCGCGATCGACCTCGCCGTCACCGAGATCGAGAGTGAACATCGTCGCGAAGACGTCGCCGTCGACGGCGACGACGGTGTCGCTGTGCATACGCTGGTCGGTGTTCATCGTGGGGATACCTCCTGGGAGTCAGCTCGTTCATCCTGACTCACGTTTGCGGCCTCTGCTGATGAGAAGAACTGTAGGGCGACTAATTGTGAGCAGCTTAAAGCCTTTCTGTGAGATCAATCTGTGATCTATCTCACGCAGGTTTCTTCGCTGTCAGCGCACCCTCAGCACGACTTCTGTGGGGTGCGCGTCACTCGGTGTCTCCACCGCGTTGCGCACGGCTTTTGCGACCGTCGACGGCTGCAGATACTTCTCCGGCCGGTATTCGTCGCCTTCGCCGGCCACGATGGTGCGCTGCATATCGGTGTCGATCCGCCCGGGGTGAATTGACGTGACGCGCAGTAACGGTTCCTCGAGCCGCAGTGCGTCCCCGAACGCCCGCAGGGCGAATTTGCTCGCCGCGTACGACGCCCAGCCGGCGTTCGCGCGGAGCCCGGCGCCCGAGTTGATCAGGACGACGTGCCCACCCGCGGCGCGGAGGGCGGGCAGCAGCAGTCGTGTCAGTTCGGCCACCGCGATGACGTTCGCCTCGAGCGTGTGCCGCCACTGTTCGACGGTCGACTCCGCGACGGTCGCGAGATCGGCGACGCCGGCGTTGTGGACGAGCACGTCGAGCCGTTCGATCGGGGTGCACGCGGCCGCCAGCGCGTCGTAATCGGTCACCTCGACCGGCCAGGGCGTGGCGTCCGGCAGTTCGTCGAGAATGCCGGTCAGCGATCCGGCAGATCGGGCGCCGAGCAGGAGGTCGTGGGTCGGTGCGAGTTCGCGGGCGATGGCGGCTCCGAGGCCACGGCTCGCGCCGGTGATCAGGGCTGTGGGCATGCTGTCGAGGCTAGCGCCCTGTGAGTACTTGTTAACCGCGGGCGGTTAACAAGTACTCACGGGCCGAAGGCACTCCAGTGGTGCCACGACAGGTCGTGGATCGCGATCACCGGTCCGTCCGGGCGGCGGTCGACGTACTGTGGATATTTCGCGGCGAGGACGTCGATCGCGGCGCCGCCCTCCGGGGAGTCGGCTGTGAGGACCTCGGCCCGACCGTCGACCCGCACCCACCACAGGTGGTCCCAGTTCTCGTCGTAGTGGTCCACGAGCAGGGTGACGGCGGGGTTGGCCGCGATGTTCGTCAGGCGCCGTAATGCCGTGGTGCGCTTCGGTTTGTGGTCGACGCAGGAATAGATCGTGTCGGAGTCGAGCGCGAAGACGAGCGGGACGAGGTGCGGCACCCCGTCGGCCCCGACCGTGGCGAGCCGCGCGATGCGGGCGGCCGCGAATCGCGCGACGGCGTCCATCACGGCTCCATCAGGTAGTCGCCGCTCACCGGTTCCGGGAGGGCGGGAATACCCAACGGGCGCTTGAAGTATGCCCAGGGGAACCACAGCGTCCCGACCTTCTGCCAGCCGTCGGCCTCGAGTTTCTGACGGCTCGCCGGCGCCGACACGCGGGTGTGCTCCCACTGCTCCTCGGACTTGCGGACGGTGTGGAACAGGGTGCCGAACCCGACGGAGTGCCAGCCGTACGTGCCGGCGTGGTTGAGGATGTGCATCTCGTTGAACGCGGTGAGCGGGGTGAGCCGGCGGGTCCGGCCGTCCGGGTCCGCGTCGGGGGCGTCGCCGATCCGCTTGCCGAAGCGTTGTTGCGCCGCCTGCCGCGACATGCCGAGTGCGGCGCCGACCGTGTCCCAGCTGTGCCCGGCGGAGCGCGCGGCGGCGATCGCGGAGACCAGCAGTTCGTCGACCGACTCCCGTGCCTGCGAGGTGAGCCGGACGAGCGCCAGGTAGGCCGCGGGGTCGTGGTCCAGCCCTGGGTCGATCTCGGGGTCCGCCTTGGCGATCGCGTCCGACAGCAGTTGAGTGAGCGCGGCGTCCGGCATGCGTCAAGTATTGGTTGACACGAGTCGCATTGTCAACCAAATGTTGACTAGATGGTGACTAACTGGCGACGAGGGTGATGCCGAGGGTGAGCATCAATGCGGCGATCCCGGCGTCGAGCACGCGCCACGCGCCGGGGCGGGCGAACACGCGGTGCAGGAACTGGGCGCCGTAGCCGAGCGCGAGGAACCAGACGACGCTCGAGGTGGCGGCACCGAGGCCGAACAGCCACCGGCCCGAATCGCCCTGGTTGTTGGCCACCGAGCCGAGCATCAGCACCGTGTCGAGGTACACGTGCGGGTTGAGCCACGTGAGTGCGAGGCAGGTGAGGATCGACGTCGCGAGGGTCGCCGATCCGATTTCCTGCGTGGCATCGAGCGTTCCGGGGCGAAGGGCGCGGCGAGCGGCGAGCACCGCGTAGGAGACGAGGAATGCCGCACCCGCCCACCGGATCACGGTGATGGCGGCGGGAGCGTGCGCGAGTACCGCGCCGATCCCGCTGATCCCGACGGCAATGAGGACGGCGTCCGATACCGCGCACAGCACGACCACCGGCAGGACGTGCCTGCGCGCGATCCCCTGTCGCAGGACGAACGCGTTCTGCGCGCCGATCGCGACGATCAGCGACAGGCCGGTACCGAAGCCGGCCGCCGCCGTGAGCAAGGCAGGGGTGAGGTGCATGAGAACCACGCTACGAAGCCCGAGGCCATCAATCCAGCTAATTATCCTTCATTGCCATTAGCATTGCTTCATATGGACCTGGACCTGGCTTCTCTCCGCACGTTCGCTGCCGTGATCGACGAAGGCACGTTCGACGCCGCGGCCCGGGTACTGCACATCACGCCGTCCGCGGTGAGCCAGCGGATCAAGGCACTCGAGCAGCAGGTCGGGCGCGTCCTGGTGCAGCGGGCCAAGCCGGTCCGGGCCACCGAGTCCGGTCACGTCGTGCTCACGCTCGCCCGCCAGATGGCCCACCTCGAGCGCGAGGCGATGTCGTCCCTCAATCCCGAGGAGGCGACGACGAGCACTTTGTCGCTGGTCGTCAACGCGGATTCGCTGTCCACGTGGATGATTCCGGCACTCGCCCGCCTGGCGCCGGAGCATCGGGCGCTGTTCGATCTGCATCGGGAAGACGAATTCCACTCGACCACCCTGCTGAAGGAGGGCACGGTGATGGCCGCGGTGACGTCCGTCCCGGAGGCGGTGCAGGGCTGCACCGTGGAGAAGCTGGGGTCGATGCGGTACCGCGCGCTCTGCAGCCGCGACTACGCCGAACGCTGGCTCCCCGACGGCCCGGCACCGGACGCCCTCGCAGTGGCACCGATGCTCGACTTCGACCGCAAGGACGAACTGCAGGCCCGGTTCCTGCGCGGATTCACACGGCGCCGACTGCAGCCGCCGCGGCATTTCGTTCCCGGGTCTTCGGCATTCTCCGACGCCGTCCGCCACGGACTGGGCTGGGGACTGCTGCCGGAGTTGCACACCGGCGACGACCACGGGCTCGTCGAACTCGACCCGTCCCGCCCGATCGACGTCCCGCTGTACTGGCAGCGGTGGAAGTTGGACTCGCCGATCCTCGCGGCGCTCACCACCGCGGTCCGGGACGGGGCGCGCGAAGCGTTGCGGTGACGTCCGGGTGGGCGCAACACTGGAGACATGGACGCCGACAGCCCGATGGACCCGGTGCAGGCCTTGCGAGAGACAGCGTTCTGGCTCGAGCGGTCGCGTGCGGAGACGCATCGTGTGAAGGCGTACCGCCGCGCGGCCGACGTGGTGTCCGAACTGTCCGAGGAGCAGCGGGACGTCCGGCAGCGCACCGACAGCTGGAAGGACCTGCCCGGCATCGGACCCAAGACGGCCACCGTGATCCGGGAGGCGCTCGACGGCGTGCCCGTCTATCTCGCGGAACTACGGGAGAACGCTGAGCCCATCGGCGGCGGTGCGCTTCGGGAGGCGCTGAAAGGCGACCTGCACACGCACTCGGACTGGTCGGACGGCGGCAGCCCCATCGACGAGATGATGCGCAGCGCGGCCGCTCTGGGTCACGAATACTGTGCTCTGACAGACCATTCCCCGCGTCTGACGGTCGCGAATGGGCTGTCGGCGGAGCGGTTGCGTTCTCAGCTGGAGGTGATCGCCGAGCTGAACGAGGAACTGGCACCGTTCCGCATCCTCACCGGCATCGAGGTCGACATCCTCGACGACGGTTCACTCGACCAGGATCCGGATCTGCTCGACGAACTCGACATCGTCGTCGCCAGCGTGCACTCCAAGTTGCGGGCGGAGCGCGGGGCGATGACCCGCCGGATGGTCCGGGCGGTGGAGAATCCGCTGGTGGACGTGCTGGGGCATTGCACCGGCCGCCTCGTCGAAGGCGGGCGCGGAACCAGGCCGGAGTCGACGTTCGACGCGGAGCAGGTGTTCACCGCCTGCCGCGACAACGGCACAGCCGTCGAGATCAACAGCCGTCCCGAACGCCGCGACCCGCCGAGCCGTCTCATCGATCTGGCCATCGACGTGGGGTGCCTGTTCTCGATCGACACCGACGCGCACGCCCCCGGGCAACTCGCCTGGCAGGGGTACGGATGCGAGCGGGCGATGCGGTGCGGTGTCGAGGCCGACCGCGTCGTGAACACGTGGTCCGCCGACGACCTGCTGGAATGGGCAAAGTAGCGCTCGTGCGTGGTTGACGAGTGCAGGGACTCGTCAACCACGCACGGGCCGAAGGCCTAGCCCCGCTCTCCGGCCAGTTCCTCGAACAGTGTCGGGTCGTGGGCGGAGAAGACGCGCACCCGCGGCGCCACCTGATTGTTCAGTTGCCGGAGCCGGCGATGATTGCCGCGGATCTTCGAACGATCTACCGCGATCAGCTCTTCCATCACCCGCAGGGCGCGACCCTCGGTTCCCGGCGACACCTGTCCGGGGGCGGCGACGGTGCTGCGGTGGTAGAACGCGTCGCCCGCGTGTAGCAGCCAGCCCTTCTCGCCGGTGTCGACGGCCACCGCCGCGTGACCGCGGGTGTGGCCGGGCATCGGGACGAGCACGATGCGGTCGCCGACACCGGCGATCGGGTAGGTGTCGGAGAACCCGAGCACGGATTCGCCCGGCCCCGAGTAGGTGTGCAGCGTGGGTTGGGGGGTGAGCTGGGCGGGACGGTACCGGACCTTCTCCCGGAACGACGAACGTCCTTCCGACGCCACCCGTTCCGCGGCGGTGGTGTGCAGGGTGGCGTTCGGGAAGTCGGCGACGCCGCCGATGTGGTCGAAGTCGAGATGGGTTGCGACGATGTGGGTCACGTCCGCGGGATTCAGGCCCAGCTTCTCGAGCCGGCGGACCGCCGTCTCCGACTCCCGGAACCGGGCGCCCATCCGGTTCGCGTACCGGCCGACGCGTCCGGTGGGATCGGCGACGTCCGCCAACCCGAAGCCGGAGTCGACCAGCACGATGCCCGCGTCGGTTTCGCACGCCAGCACATGGCACACCAACCGCCCGATGAGCGCCGAGGAGAACGAGCCGCAATTGAGGTGGTGTACCCGCATGGGGGCTCACGCTAGCCGAGTCGGCGTTCGTGGGACGGCCGATTACACCGCGACCGGTGACGACGCCTGCGCCCAGAACCGTTTCGGTATTCGTCCGGCATTCCGGGCGCGGCGCCCCGCCGCGACTGCTCCGGCCATCGCCGCGGCCATCAGCGGAGGGTCCGACGCTCTCGTCACCGCCGTGGCGAGCAGTACGGCGTCGCAGCCGAGTTCCATCGCCAGTGCTGCGTCGCTCGCGGTGCCGATCCCGGCGTCGAGAATGACCGGGATGTCGGTGCGCGCGACGATCATCTCGATGTTGCGGGGGTTCGAGATGCCGAGCCCGGTGCCGATCGGCGACCCGAGTGGCATCACGGCGGCGCACCCGGCATCGACCAGGCGCTGCGCGAGGACAGGGTCGTCGTTGGTGTAGGGCAGCACGACGAATCCGTCGTCCACGAGTTGTTCGGCCGCCGCGACGAGTTCGATTCCGTCGGGCAGGAGCGTGCGCTCGTCGGCGATCACTTCGAGCTTGACCCAGTTGGTGCCCAGGGCCTCGCGGGCCAGGCGCGCGGTCAGCACGGCCTCCGTGGCACCTCGGCAGCCGGCTGTGTTCGGCAACAACGCGATACCCAGTCGATCCAGCAGTTCGAGCAGCCCGGTCCTCCCTGCGGCGTCCACTCGGCGCATCGCCACCGTCGTCAGTTCGGTGCCCGAGGCGACGAGTGCGTCTTCCAGCACCGAGAGGTTGGCCGCACCGCCTGTGCCCATGACGAGACGGGACGAGAAGTCCCGGCCCGCGATCGTGAGTGCGTCGGTGTCACAGCTCATGGGTACCTCTCCGGTCGAGATTTCAGCGAGCACTCGAACCCTACGATCGAATCGCCTCCGACGTCAGAACCACTTGTGCGCTACGTCATAGGTCCAGATTGGACCCCTGTCCCGCCGTCTTTCTGGACCTTCTGGACCCGTACCAGATGCCCCAGAGTTGTCAGTGCGATGAGCCCCGTGGACAACGCCACGGCGTCACGATCGGAGTAGAGATGAACACCATGGTCGCGAGCAGGAACCGCACCGCGAGGTCGAGGGAGGAGGAGCGCCTGGCAACGGAACTGGAAGACGCTCGGCGCCGCATCATCGAACTCATGGGCCAGCTGGCCGAAACGGTCCGCAGCCGTGACGCTTTGAGCGACCGTATGCAGGTGATGGCGTGGAATGCCCGGTGGGGCCGCGAGCACATCGGATTCGGGGTGCTGTGACTCGAGTTCGGGTGTCACAGCCACGTGGTCGGGCGGATCAGGTTTGCGAGATCCACCAGCGTGTACCGATGCCGGCGCTCGGGTGCCTTGCGGGCGAGGGCCCGGAGCGCCGACTCCGCCCCGGTGCGCAGACCGCGCTCGGTGAACGGCACGCTGAGGATCCTCGTCGTCTCGGGGATGCCGCCGGCGTGCAGCCAGTCCACGGCCACGCCGAGGACGAGCACCCGGGTCTGGAGTGCGCGACGCTCGTCGTGGGCGAGCAGTTCGACCCGCCGGGCCGCCTCCTGCAGATCCCGTTCACTCACCTCGGCGAGGGGCCGATCGTGGACGAGCATCAGCACACTCGTCAACCGGGCCTCGGCATAGTGCCGCGACGTCGGTGGCACCTCGTCGAGCGCCTGCACCGCAGCCGCCCGGTCGTCGCGGTGCTCGAGTTGCCGCGACAGTCCGAACGCCGCACTGACCGCGCCGTGATCCGTGCGCCACACTGTGCAGTAATACTTTTCGGCGGTCCGGCGCCACCGCCCGATGTCCTCGCCGGAGCGGTATTCGCACCACATCTCGGCCGTCGCGGCGAGGGCGAGCTTCGGAGCTTCCTCGCCCGGTAGCGCGGTGAGGACGGAATCGAATCGGGTGAACGCCGCCTCGAAGTCGCCGCCCACCAGCGCGCACAGTCCCGTGTGCCAGTCGACGCGCCACGTGTCCTCGCGTTGGTGGTCGAGGGATTCGAGAATGGTGGCGGCATCACGGGGCTGCCCGAGGTCGAGGTGTGCGCGCACTTCGGCGAGCGGGATCTCGATGCTCGTGGACGCCACGCCGTCGTCCGCCGCCTCCTTCGCCCTGTGCAATGAATCGAGGAGTTCCCTCGGTCGGCTGTGGACGACGGAGAGCAGCGGAGCGGCAGGGTCATCCGGGTCCACCAACGGAATCGGCAGCGCCCGAACGATACTCATCGCGCTGATCCGCTCGTCCCGGCGATGCCCGTCGACGTAGACGTCGGTGCGGCTGATCGTGAGGTCGGTCCCGAACGTCGTGCGCTGCGGGCTGAACCGGTGGGACAACCCCGGCTGCGGGTGGCCGGTCTGCTGGGCCCGCACCTCGCGCAGGACACCCTCGAGCTGCGTCGACATCTCCTCGGCCGACGCGAAGCGCCGGGCCGGATCGGGGTGGA
>NZ_LTCZ01000437.1:0-22655 GCF_001583455.1 Rhodococcus sp. LB1
TAATTCAGCGGCCTCCTAGCAGGCCAATCTCTGCGAGTAACCGGACACGATCCGCATAGCCCCGCCACCGCAGCGTTTTGGCCGTGTAATCGGCCAGCGAGCCGAGCACGGCATCGGCGCCGACGTACGGCGACAGACCATCGTGGAAAGCTTCCAGCGAGCCGAGGCCGGGGACGTCGACCAATTCGACCCCACTGAATCGCTCGACCTGGCGAAGCACGCCGCCGCGAAACTGGTAGGTCGGTCGTGCGTCGATCGTCATTCGCGTGCCATACCAGGAGACGTGATGCATTGGCGGTCGCGGTGACCGTGGGACCCCGCCACAGTATGAGTGAACGGTTCCGCCCACATCGAGGTCTTGTGCCAATCGCCGCGCGAGGATTTCGGTCAAACCGGGCTCGAGACCGGCGCCGACAACGATCGAAGCACCGGATGCCGAAGCGCGTCCATCCAGTTCTGTTCGGGGATCTGCTGGTGGGCGACCGATACCGACCAGCCGGAGGCCGTGCTCCAGCGTGAGATCGAGCGCCGGTGCGGCATCGACCCACGACAGGGCAGTGGCCAATACCGTTTGCTCCGCGAGTAGTTGCCGGGTGCGATGGTGTGCCGCGTCGCCGTGGTGCGCTTCTACCGCAACGTCGGCGGATGCCGGTAGGCCCGCTGCGAGCGCATGCAGCCGTCTCGCGTCGCGGTCGACCAGAGTCAGCTGCAGCGGCGCCGCATGGCGGGGCCAGGAAAGCACCAACTCGCGGGCAGTGGCGGCGCCCATCGGACCACAGCCGATCAGCGCGAACCTGACGGGATCGCTCATCCTCGGCCTCCACTCGTGCGCTGTGCGGCACCATCGAAGCGCCTTCGCGGCACCGCGAAGGCGCTGGCCAACCGGGCCGCGGTGTCCGGGACAAGCACTGCCCCATTGACCAGCACGTTCAGGACCGCGTCCCGAAACCTGTCACCGTGGGATGCTCCGGCCAACCCGGTCAGGGTGAGCACCGCCCGCGCCGCGTTCTGGCAGGACAAGCGCTCGGGCCGCAGCGCATCGGCCATGTCGGAGGCGGCGTGCTCGAGCTCGCTGCAGGGATCTCTGGAAGAGTCCTCGTCACGGGGTGGAACCTCGCCGGTATCCGCCCACGCTCGCAGCCGACGTACCGCGGAGACCTCTGCCGACTCTTCGAATGCCGATCGGGTGAAGTTGGTCGGCGAACGCTCGGGCCGGTTCGCAGCGAGGTACAGGCGGGCCGCATCGGCGCCCGCCACTCCGACAAGTTCTGCGACGCCGACGATGTGGCGGCGGGACGTGGAGAATTTGGCCCCGTCGAGCATGTAGAAGTAGGTCAAGTGCATGACGTCCGGAAAGGGAGCGTGCGTTTCGGTCAGCCCGCGCAGCACTGCGGGGAAAAGGAATACTCGCTCGAACGCGTTGTCGACTCCGAACACCATGCTGGTCCTGGTGCGTGCGGGTTCGTAGGCACTACCAGCGCGGTGTCGCGCAGTCATGACGACATAGCGGGGTGCCAACTCGAAGGCCGGGTAGATGGTCTGACCTGGCAACTCCTCGTCCAATGCCGGGATGCCCGGTCCGCCGAGGACCGTGACGGCAACGGACGGCAGCGCCTCCGACAGCACGGACTCCGCGTATTCGCGGACCGGGTCGCCGAGTGTGATGCTGCCCAGGTATTGCTCGAACCAGGCACGCTGTGGTTCCAGCTCGAGGAACGCACGGCGGAGGGGCCGAAGTTCTGTCGGCTCGTCGCACACGGTGCACACGGCGTCGAGCAGTTCGGCGTCGTCGTGGTACAGACCGCACTGTTCACAGTCGATGCCGTACGCGTCAGGCGACCCGCAACGCGGGCAGCGACCGGCAACGAGTCCCTGGAAGCGCCACGCTCGGCATGGCGAGCAGTAATGTGCGACGGAATCCCGCACTACGATCATGCCGAGCTCACGCAGCGTCGACCATGCTCGCCGGGTCATCTGCTCGATCGACGGCATGTCCTCATGTCGAAGCATCACGTCGTACCCGATATCGGCTGCGGCGAAAGACTCCTCGATTTGGGCGGCGAACTCGCTCGCGACGGCAAGGACGTCACGGCCCTGCCGGCGGGCGGCCAACAGCACGTGCGTTTGCTGCCAGGCGGTGCCGAGCAGGACAGCGGCGTCTTCACCTCGCGCGATGGCAGCACGCCGTAGTGCGTCCGCACCGATGTACGGCCCAGCGATGTGCCCGATGTGCAGGTCACCGTTCGGCGTGGGATTGCTCGGCACGATGAGGTGCTGGGTCATTGTCGGCTACTTTCCGTGAGCAGGTCGACGCCGGCATCCACCGGCGGATGGGCGGTAGGCCGATCCGCGACGTCCCACGAACACGTCGAGCTACGCAGGTCGGGATATAACGGGATCTCGGTGATCGTGTTCAAGACAGTGGCCGCACGCCACGAGGCGAGGCTGAGATTGGGATCCGCGATACCGTGACTGAGCTTTCCTGCGTTGAGGAAGAACATCTTGTTTCCGGCTGGGCCTGCCCATGAAACCGAGTAGTCGGCTGCAAGCTGTGGCAGGCCGCAGGTGGTACGCGCGATACGACCCCCGAGGGGATGGAGGAACTCGGGAAGGGGGAAGTGGTACCCGGTGGCGAGGACCACGATGTCGGCACCGACCGAATCGATTTCGCCGGTATCGATGTGCGTCAGGCTCATCCGCCAGCCCCTGCCACCCGGCCCACGGCAGAGTCCGGTCACTTCACGGCCAGGCAGCAGGGTGGTCCGAATGCGGTCCGAATCGACGAAATCGTTGTGATACAGCCTGCGGTAGATCGATTCCAGCAGCCCCTTCGAAATGCCGTCGCTGGCGAGCTGCTGGGCGTCGAGCAACTGGCTACGCCGGCTCTGCGATAGGCCGTGGAAATACCGAACATAGTCCGGGTGGAACCACTCGTTGGTGAACGGCGACTCGTCGAGCGGCTGGAACCCGATCCGCCTGCTCGCCCAGGTGAGCGAGCCGACTGCATCCCGGCCAGAGAGCTGCAGAAGGTGGTCCACCACCTCGGCACCGCTCTGCCCACCACCGACTACCACGACATCGCGGCCAGCGAGCGAATCGGTGTGGTAGCCGAAGTCAGATGAGTGGAACACATCCTCACCGAGCTTGCCTGTGGCGACCTCCGGCACGTACGGCCGCGGGCCGACCCCGATCGACAGGTGTTGTGCCGCATACGCGCCTCGGGTGGATTCCACCCTGAAAGCCTGCCCGTCGAATGTCACTTCCTCGACCGCACACCCGAACTGCACCTCATCCAATTGGTCGCTGACCCAGCGCAGATAGCTCTCGTACTCTCGGCGAGCGATCAGCGGGGTATGCAAACTGGCGAAGCGGTGGAGCCGACCCGTGCGCGCGAGGAAGTTCAGGAAGGTGTAGCGGCTCGTCGGATCGACCAAGGTTACGAGGTCTTTCAGGTGCGAAACCTGCAGCACCGCGGCGGACAGCATCAGCCCGGGGTACCAACGTTGTGTCGGTTGCCGGTCCAAGAACTTGCACCGCAGCCGACCGATCGGCTTGGAAAGTGCTGCGACGCTGAGATTGGACGGACCTGCACCGATACCAACCAGATCAAGGTGTTCCAACATTGACTGCTCCCTCGACGTCGGGACGGGCAAGCGGTGCGAGACGATTCAGGCTGTCCAGTACGAGCTGCCTCGAAGGACCGAAGTCGATCAGGCAGGCGACCTCGTCCACTCCGGCGGCGGCGACCGCCTCGAGCATTGCCAGGCACTTGGGCACGGCGCCGAGCAAGCTGGCGTCGTCGAAGAAGCGGCGCGTGCGTTCGTCGAGCAATTCCTCCACAACCGCATCGGACAACGCGGGCACCGCAATTCGTCTGCCGCCGCTCACCCGGCCACCACCAGCCGACGCCCGCAGCTCCAGCTCCAACGCCGATCGCAAGTACGACCGCAACGGTGCGCGAGCTGCCGTCCACGCCTGCGCGTCGTCGGCCGTTGCCAGCGTATGCAGCATCAGGGTGACCCGGCCGGAGTCGGGGTCGTGGCCCGCGGTCGCTCGCGCGTCACGGTAGAGTTTGATCTTGCCCGCCAGCTCGCCCAGGTCCTGGCCCAAAAGGTGCGTCAGTAGATTGGTTCCCAATCGTCCTGCCGCAGTGAAAGTGTCGGGATTTCCGGACGCGGTCATCCACAGGGGCAACTCGCCGGAAAGAGGTGCCGGTTGGATAGCCACCTCGACCGTTCGGCCCGAGCCGTTGCGTCGTGTGACCCGCCTTCCGGCCCACAGCGCGCGAAGCTCTGCTACCGAGTCCCGCGAATCGGCCACCCGGGTCTCGTACCGGTCGGGCGCCAACACGAAGTCGTTCGTATTCCATCCGGAACCGATCGACAGCCCGATGCGGCCACCACCGGACAGATTGTCCACCACCGACCATTCCTCGGCGATCCTTATCGGATCATGCAACGGCGCAACGACGCTCCCGGCGCGCAGGTGACACCGCTTCGTTGTGCCAGCAAGTGCGGCGGCCAGAACGGACGGATTCGGGAACAGCCCACCGAAGACGTCGAAATGACGTTCGGGCAACCAGATCGCCTCGTAGCCGAGACGGTCGGCGGCCGCCGCCGCGTCGTGAACCAGGCGGTAGCGGTCTGTGCGGTCCGCCGGCACCGAACCGGAGAAGAACATCACGCTCAAGCTCGGCCTGGCGTTCACGGACGCCACCAGATCGACACGATCTCGACCGGAGTGTCGCCGTCGTTGTGCAGTTGGTGGCGTCGATAGCTCTCGTAGTACAGCGTGTCACCGGCCCGCACCCTCGACTGGAGGCCGTCCAGGGTCAGAATCCCCGATCCGGACTGGACGAACCAGATCTCGCGCACCTCATGGTGATCCTCGGCGGTGGTGACGCCCGCGGGCACACGGATGTGTGCCAGCGTGAATGGCGCCACGGAAACCTCGACGTTCGGCAGATCGACGATTCCGAGTTTCGCGCCCGAGGGCCTGTTCTCGAAGTCCAGTTCCGGCAGTCTTCCGTTGGCACTGTGGGCGACGCCTTGGGTGACCAAGTCTGTGGTCATCGGCTAACTCCTTCAATGGGTTCGAATTGGATGCGATCGCGAGATGATTCCCACGGCCATGACGTGGACAGAGCAGGGGTCAAATGGTCGATCCAGACTGCGCTCTCGCTGTGCCTGGCGAAGAACAGCGTGCCGGCAAGAGCGTCGTCACGGGCCTGCAGCAGGCGCAGCACGAACAACCGTTCGCCGTTCACGACCGTTTCGCCATCGATAGCAATTTTGCCGGGGGTCGCCGACATGACGGGGCCGCGAGCAGTGCGCGCCAGCCCGGATACCGCACGCTGCGCCTGCTGGTAAATGGTCAGCGCACGGGCCAGCGGAACCTCGAAGAACGAGCTCGCACCGGTGTCGCGCTCGACGAAGGTGTAGTAGGGCTGGATACCGAGCCGCACCATGTGCCGCCACATGGTTGCCCACGCCTGAGGTGAGTCGTTCACGTGCCGAATAATCGGCGCCTGCGCTCGGACTGCGGCCCCCGCGGAACGCAACCTCGCCACGGCGGCCGCTGCCGCCTCGCTCTCGAGCTCGCGGGGGTGCGAGACGTGCAGCATGATCGCGACGCTCTTTCCCGCGGCAGCGCACGCCTCGATCAGCCGCAGCAGCTCGTCGGCGTCAGGCCCGGACGTGACGCGGTACGGCCACTGCACCACAGCTTTGGTGCCGATGCGGATGTTCGTCACGTGCTCCAGATCGGGCGCGAGAAGCGGCGTGACCCACCGGGCCAGGACCGGAGTGGACATGATCAGTGGATCGCCGCCGGTGAGCAGCACGTCCGTGACCTCCCGGTGGCCACGGAGGTAATCGATCATCCGACCTGGACCGGGTGCGGCGAACTTCAGGTCCGCATCACCGACGAATTGCGCCCAACGAAAGCAGTACGAGCAGTACGAGTGACACGTCTGACCCTGGGATGGAAATACCAGAAGCGTGTGTCGGTACTTGTGCTGGAGCCCAGCAACCGGCTCGCCGTCGAGCAGTGGCACATTGTGCTCACGCTGACCGGAGGGATGCGGGTTGAGGTCTTGGCGGCACTTCTGGGCGATTGCGTGCAGCTGCTTGCGGTCGACGCCGTTCGAGAGCGCGTCCGACACCAGGTCGTATATACGTGGTGGCACCATCTCGCGGGCCGGAAAGGTCATCCGAAAGATTGGGTCGTCGGGAGCCGACGACCAATCGATCAACTCATCGAGAACATAGTTGTTGACTCTGAACGGCAATAGGTTTGCGACGACGCGCATTTCGTGCCGTTCCTGCTCCGTGAACTGTTCAAGCTGCGGAAGGTCGGCCAGCTGCACGCCGCGGAAGGTTCGCATTGGGTTCTTCATGTAGCTTGCCCCGATCCATTCGACGCGCCTGCTGGAAACATTGCCGACAAAGATCGACCGACCAACAGCTCGAGCCCGGCTTCGACGGAAACACCGTCGGCGAGTTCGATTGTGGCAGATCGTTCGTCCTCATCTCGAGACCGACTCCTCGGCGGCCTGGGATGAATCATGGGTGGCTCTCCCCGTCACCGATAGACACCCTTGGGTGCAAAGTGACCCATCCACAGGCGTCCCGTTCGAGCGCGGAAGCTTCATGCCCCACCGCGGCCGATCGACGCGTGCACCGGGGTACCGAGCGCACTTCCCGAACGCGACTGACGTGCGAGGTGTGCGACGCGAGGCCACATCAGCCGGGCAAGGGGTCCGATACTCCACACCAAGGGTGGATTTACTCCAAGTGTGTCCGGCCCCCATGATGTTTCTGTCCATCGGGGGGTGATCACCCCTCCGAAACGATTGCCTCATCGAGCAATTCATCCTGGGCGTTCCGCTGGAAGGGAAATACTTATGGAAGCCGTTTCAATCGCAGCATTATGGAGTCGGCTACTCGACGGGGCTCCTGTCCGACCCGATGACGATTTCTTCTTCGACCTCGACGGGAACTCGTTGCTCGCCGCCTCGATCGTTTCGGAACTCTCGGTATCCACGGGATTGCCGGTCGAACTCAGAGATCTCTATCTCGCCCCAACTCCGCGTGAGTTCGCCAGCTATCTCGACCAACTGAATCGACGCCTCGGCGAATACCGCACAACCTTGGCCGCCGGATTGGACCTCGGCGTCATCGCAGACGCCCTGGCCGAACTCGGTGCCTCCGCGGCGGACGCCCTGCTGCCCGACGAGGTGACGCTCGCTTACCGCGATGGCGACGGATCCCGGGTTGCATTGTTGCGTCAGGCTCGCGGAAACGGTTCCTGCACACGCCTTCCGATGCAGGGAGGCGACGTGCTGATACGACGAGGAGGGACGGTGCTGCGGTTTGATTGCGACCCTGATTCTGCCGGTGTGCGCATCCTCGTCACCGACCATCCCACCGGGTAGAGCGATGCGATCAAAGGTCACATACGCCGCCACCGGCTCGATCGACGTCCCACTACGTCGGGTGATCGAGTCCGGATTGTGCGGGACCAACCCAATGCACCCAGCAGTCGTGCAAGGCGATGCCGTGCTGACCTATGGTGAGTTGCTCACGAAATCTCGGGAACTCGCCGGGAAACTCACCTCTGGCACGGGCCCAGTTCTGATCAGAAAACCACGGGGCGTGGAGTCTCTCACCGAGATGGTGGGATGCATTCTGGCCGAACGCCCGTTCCTACCGGTCACTCCAGATTCCACGATCGATCCGGCCACCCTCCCGGACACGCCCGAAGGCTGCGGATACCTGCTGACCACCTCGGGCACGTCGGGTGAACCGAAAGTCGTCGTCGGCTCGCGTAGCGGGCTGGCTCGCTACCTACAGTGGCAGCAGGCAGAGCTGGCTCTCGACCCGAGCGATGTGGTGTCCAACACTGCGGATCCGTGGTTCGATTTCTCGTTCAAGGAAACGCTCGGCGCTCTGGTCGCCGGTGCGACGATCACAGTGACACCCCCTGCTGCGCTCGCAGGCGGGACGACATTGCTGACGTGGCTCGCCGAGCATCAGCCCACAACGGTGTGCCTCCTTCCGTCGATGCTGGCCCGGTTGGTTACGGCGATGGACCGAGCCGACCCGACAACGGTCCGCTCGGCGACCGAGCGTCTGCGGCGAATCCTGGTGTCCGGCGAACCTTTTCCGCAACCGCTGCTGAGACGTTGGCGAACACACGCCCCTTACCCCGTCGTCATCAACCTGTATGGGCCCACCGAGTCCACCGTGATCAAACTTCGCCACGTGCTGCCGGTGGGCGCCGAGGTGCACACCGCGATCGTGCCGGTCGGCACACCGATACCGGGTACCGCAATCGAATTCGTGCCGGTCGATGACCTCCACGATGCCCAGGAGCTTTGTATAGTCAGTGAGGACCTCGCGCTGGGTTACCTCACGCCCGTCACCGGGTCGACCCGATTCGAGCGTGATGCGGCGGGCCGACGTCGACTGCGCACCGGAGATCTCGCCTCACTCGCGCCCGATGGCAGCGTCGTTGTGGAAGGCCGACTGGACCACGTCGTCAAGCGCCGCGGCGTCAAGGTCTCGTTGCCGGCCATCGAGGCAGCGGCGGTCGCTGTCCCGGCCGTCGACGCCGCAGCCGCGGTGGTGCAGCAGGGCGACCGGATCGTGTTGTACTGCGGTGTATCCGCAGGTTCGGACGCGCTGTCACTTCGCGCTATTCGGATGGCGCTGCTCGACACGCTCGCCCCAGCCCAGTTGCCGGACAAGATCCTCGTAGTCACGCGACTCCCGTTGGACAGGCGGGCCAAGGTCGATCGTGCGGCGCTTCGCAACGGCACAACGGGCAACTCATGAGCGTTCCCGACGTCGCAAGTGAGCCGATAACGCCGGCGCGTTCACAGCCGAGAAGCATGCAGCGCTTGGTCGCAGGCGCTGCCGTGGACTCATTCGGCACCGGAATCAGCGCGGCTGCCACGATCCTCTACTTCGTCACGATCGTCGGTTTCACCGCCAACTCGGTCGTCGCCGCAATGTCGGCCGGCGCGATCTTCGGTGTCCTCAGTCCCATCCTCGTGGGACGACTGGCGGACCGATTCGGGCTGATCAGGATTTACTGCACAGCCCTCGCGTTGCGCGGAGTCGGATTCGTCGCCTATGCCCTGGCCACCCAGTACGTCACCTTCCTGTTGTTGACGCTTCCGTTGATGGCATTGGAGGCGGCGACGCCGCCACTACAACAGTCGCTGGTAGCGCAGTTGTTCGCCGGTGATGCCCGAATCCGGGTGATGTCCTCGATCAGGGCCGCGCGCAACGTCGCACTCGGCGCCGGAACCCTTGTCGCGGGCGCCGCATTGACGACGCACTCGCAGCCGCTGGTGGCGGGCCTCCTCGCGATAAACGGGACCTCGTTTCTCATACTTGCGTGCGTCGTGTACTCGCTTCGTCGCAGTGCAACACCACCGGCCCAACAGCAGGAGAAGAATTGCGGAAGTTCGAGACCGGCATTGCGCAACCCGGCGTTTCTCGGCCTGGCCGGGCTCAACGGTCTGTTGCTTCTACACGACTCCGTCTTGTTTGTCCTGCTGCCACTGTGGATGGTGTTGCGACTGGGGGCCTCGCCACTGTGGGTCTCACTGATGCTCGCGTTGAACACCGGGCTCACGGTGGCGATGCAACTGGGGTTCGGCCGCATTCGGCGGTTGACGACCGCGACGAACTCGACATTGTTCGTCGCCGCCGGCGCCCTCGTCGCCGCCTGTCTCTGCTGTCTCACCGCCGAACGAATCACCGGATCAACGGCAATTGCCCTCTGCGCGGTGGCAGTTGCGTTACTCACTCTGGGTGAGAACCTCCATAGCATCGCGGCGTGGCAGGTATCTTTCGAACTGGCTCCGGATGGCCGCCGTAGCGAGTACCTCAGCGCATTCAACAGCGGTTCCGGCCTCCAGCGGATCGTCGGGCCGGTGCTCATGACCGGTGTGGTACTCGCGCTGCCCACAACCGGTTGGCTTGTTCTGGCCATCGTCTTTGCCGCGGCCACCGTTGGCTTCACGACGATATCAACTGCCTCTCGGGGCAACGACATTCACCTAACGGCTTCGAAATGAGGCGAACGATGTCAGATCACGTGCTTGTCGTCGGAGGAGGCATGACCATGCCGGGGTTGTTGCGGTCCCTGGGCACCGATGTGCGGACGTCGGTCGTCTGCCAGCTCGCCATCGTGCCGAAACTGCGTGAGCAACATTTGCATCAGCGCATATTGGGTCTGCGGGCGGAGGCGAGCGACCAGGAGTGGCTGGCGATTGCGTCAGCGGTCCATCGCCTCGATCCCTTCACCAAGATCGCGTCGTTCGCCGAACGGGATCAGGATCGGGCAGCCGTGATCGCAGAGGAACTCGGCCTTCCTATGCACACCAGGCAAACCATTCACTGGGTGCACCACAAGCCGAGCATGCGGGAGCGGCTGTCCGCGCTCGGCATAGACGACACACCCCACGCCATCGTCCGGTCCGTCGCCGAGCTGCGCGAGTTTGCACGGATCCACGGATTCCCGTGCATCGCCAAGCCCGCCGTCGGTGCAGGGAGCATAGGAATCCGCCGGATCGAAACCGAGGCCGATCTGGCGACGGCCTTCGATGCAGCCGGCGTCACCGGCGAGTGGACCAGCGGAGGCGTGCTGGTCGAACGGCTGCACATCGGGTCCCAAGTCAGCGTGGAGGCATTTTCCGAGGGAGGCGTTCACGAAATCGTCTGCGTCACCCAGAAGTACTCCGACCCGTTTGCCCACGTCGAGGTAGGCCACGTGCTGCCGGCCCAGGTGAGCGCCGACCAACTGGCAGCGATCGGCGCCTACGTCCGCTCGGTGCTGTCGGCTTTGGAGATCGGCTTCGGCCCGACCCACACCGAGTTGGTGCTGACCGAGGGCGGGCCTCGGATCATCGAGACACACACCCGGCTCGCCGGCGATTGCATCCCCCAGCTGGTCCAGGACGCTCTTGCGGTGAACCTGACCGAGTACACCGTCCGCCAGGCCCTCGGCGAACGGAACCTCCTCAACGGGCTCCGCGCCGAGCTCGCCCACGCGGCGACGCGACCACCCCGGTACGAGGCAATCTGGTTCGCGTCAAGCGAGATGGACTGCACGCTCCAGTCGATAAGCGGCCTCGAGTCGGCTCGACTCGGCGAGGGTGTGCGCGAAGTGGAGCTGTACCGCGCTGCTGGTGCCAGGTTGGAGCCACTGCGCACTTCTGATTCACGGTTCGGACATGCTCGTGCATATGCGGATAACCCCCGAGCGGCGGTTTCGCGAGCCCGAGGCGCCTTGGACGCGACCGAGATCCGGGTACTCCTCCCTCCCCTCCGCTCAACATCGCCTATTTGACTGGGAGCGGTTTGGTGAGAGCGGATGTCGCGCGAGACATGGAGGTCGCGCCACTCCTCGGCTGCAGTTCGCGGCTGGTGAAGTCACCCGACGATCCGGCATCAACCTCGCCCATCACGAAGTCACTGTCGACGCGGCGAAGGCGGTCATCTACACCGAGTGTGCGAGGATTTGGAATCCCATCCACGTCGACATCCGCGTGGCGCACGCCGCGGGACTCCCTGGCACCGTTCTGCACGGTGCCGAGACACTCGCGCGGGCGGTCCCGGCCATTTCTCGTGCCGGCGCTCGCCCAGAGGGGCGGTGGTCACCGGTATCGGCTGCCTGTCGAAGGCCAGCTGAACGCGAGCTTTCGATATTGGACGCGCTTCCACCCGCAACCGCTACAAATGGAATTCGTCAATGTCGATCTTGGAGCAATCCCGCTTCGACGACAAGGTAGTCGTCGTCACCGGTCACCCTCGCGAGGGTGTCCGGATTCCGGATGCCGACGGAGGCACCGATGCTGAACTGTCTGCCTTCTATAGCGCTCTCGAGATCAATTCCTTCATGACCTCGTTGGATCCGGCGTAGATGCGCTGGATGCGGGCGTCGGCGTACATCTGGGCTATGGGGTATTCGAGGATGTAGCCGTACCCTCCGAATAGTTGTAGACAGCGGTCGATCACGGCGCACTGTTGGTCGGTCAACCAGTACTTCGCCATCGCGGCGGTGGTGACGTCGAGTTCGCCGCGAAGGTGTTTGTCGATGCAATCGTCGATGAAGGTGCGCGACACCCTTGCGAGGGAGGCACATTCGGCAAGTTCGAAGCGCGTGTTCTGGAGATCGAAAAGTGTATTCCCGAACATTGTCCGCGATTTGGTGTACGCGATGGTGAGGGCTACTGCGCGTTCGATCGCGGCGACGGCGGCGACGCCGCAGATCAATCTTTCCTGTGGAAGTTGCTGCATCAGCTGGACGAAGCCGGCACCCTCGCGTTCTCCGAGGAGGTTGTCCACGGGGACGCGAAGACGGTCGAAGAACAGTTCAGTGGTGTCCTGCCCCTTCTGGCCCAGCTTGTCGAAGATCTGTCCGCGCGAGAATCCGGGAGTGTCGTCGTTTACCTCGGCGACAACGAGAGACACTCCCTTCGCCCCGAGCGTGGCATCGGTCTTGGCCGCGATGATGACGAGGTCACAGTTGCGACCGTTGGAGATGAAGGTCTTGGCGCCGGTGATGACATAGTCACCCCCGTCGCGCACGGCCTTGGTAGTGATGTTTTGCAGATCTGAGCCGGTTCCCGGTTCGGTCATGGCGATGGCACCGACCCATTCACCGCTTGTGAGCTTGGGAAGCCATCGCGATTTCTGCTCGTAGCTTCCGTACGCGTTCAGGTAGTGCGGGACGATTCCCGAGTGCACACCGAGTTGCAGCGAGTGGTCGCCTGCCATCACCTGTTCGTGAAACAGCACGGCATCGTGAGCGAAAGTTCCTCCCCCTCCGCCGAACTCCGTGGGAATCGACATACCCGACAAGCCCAGCTTGCCCAGGGTGCCGTAGACCTCCTTGTCCGGAAAGCCCTGTTCGGCGAACCGGCGTTGGTGGGGGGTGACCTCCTTGGCGAAGAAGTTGCGTGCGAGTTCGGCAACTGCGCCGAGTTCGTCGTCCATCGATGGGGATGCGCTTTTCGTGGTGGCAGTGTGAGCAGTCAAGGGTCGTCTCCAAAGTTATTGCGAATCAGTCACGATGGGTTAGCTGTCTCAGTTCCCCACGGGGACCTCTGCCGTCCGGGCGGCGGCAGGCTCATACACACCCAGTGCGATGGGGTCGCGGTAGAGCAGCTCGATCTGGGATGTGTACTTCTCGGCGATCGGCTTGCGGCGCAGCTTCATCGTCAAGGTGAGTTCGTCGCCGCCCGGCTCCCAGAAGGTGGGGAGGATCAGGAAGCGTTTGATCTGCTCCACGCGAGAGAGGCCGGTGTTGGCCATCCCGACCGCGGCGGCGATCGTCGCGATCATGTCGCGGTCCGCTGCCAGAGAAGCGGCATCGACCCGGATGCCCTTCGTCGCAGCGAAATTAGCTGCGGACTCGGGGTCGAGTGAGATCAGGGCCGTGTTGTATGGCCGCGCATCTCCGATGGTGGCCACGCCGCCGATGAGCGAGGAGCTGGCCTTGATTGCGTTCTCGATGGTGGCGGGGGACATATTCTTCCCCGAGGAGTTGATGATCAGTTCTTTCTTCCGGTCGATGACCGTGAGGTATCCGTCCGGGTCGATCGACACCACGTCACCGGTGGCCAGCCATCCGTCGGCGTCGACGGCGTCCCCAGTCTTGGCGGGCTCTCCCCGGTAACCCTTCATGACGAGGGGGCCACGAACGAAGAGCTCACCGTCGTTCGCGACCCGCATCTCCATGCCGGGCACGATCTTGCCGACGGTTCCGAGTTTGGTGGGATCGGCCGGGGCCGCGCTGGCGATGCAGGTCAGTTCCGACATCCCCCAGATCTCGGAGATCTGCAGCCCGAGCCCCGCGAAGAACGCCAACGTGTCGGCGGGTATCGGTGCCGCCCCTGACACGGCCCATCTGAGCTCGTCGAATCCGAGTTCGGCGCGCATCGGCGCCAACACCATCGATTCTGCGTCGACGAACTCGTGTTCCAGTTCTTTCGGTACGGGGAGCCCTGCGCGGAGCATCTCGATCCGGCGCGCGCCGACGTCGAGGCCCCACTGCAACGCGTGCCGTCGTGCGTCGTCCGGTTCGTTCGCCACTGCCCGTTCGACCGCGATTTTCAGCTTCTCCCAGACCCGCGGTACCGCGCCCCAGATGGTCGGCCGGCAGTCGGGAAGTGCGGCAGCGATCTGCCGTACGTCCGCGACCACGGTGACTTGCGTTCCGAACACCATCTGGAAGTACAGAGCCGTCATCCGATCGGCGATGTGTGCCGACGGCATGAAGGAGGTGATGCGGTCTCCGAACTCGATCGGGAGGATCCAGCACACCGCGCCGGCCTCGAACAGCAATGCGGCATGAGTCGACTCCACCCCTTTCGGGTTGCCGGTAGTGCCCGAGGTGTAGATCAGGGTTGCAACATCGTCAGGCCGCACCGAGCGCCACGCGGCGTCGAAGTCGAACTCCGGTGAGCCGAGAGCCTTCATCTGGTCCAAGGTGAGCGTCCCGGCCGGGGCAATTCCTGCCTCCGCATCGATGACGACGATCTGCTCCAGCAGTGCGCCGGATTCCCTGATTCGCTCCACGTACTGGGCCTCGCACACCACGACCTTGGCTTCGGCGTTGCCGAGAACGAATGCGATGGCAGATGGGGGAAGCGTGTTGTAGATCGAGAACGACGTCGCCCCGACATGTAGCGCTCCGACATCGACGGGGTAGAAGTCCACACGATTGGCCATCATCAAGGCGACGGTGTCGCCGCGGCGGACTCCGAGTGCGGCGAATCCGGCCGCCACTTCGCGGACCTGACTCGAGTAGTGCCGCCAGGTCAACGTCTGTGAGTTGCCGACCGTCCGTAGTGCGATGGCGTCCGGGTCGATGGCGGCGGTGCGTTGAAATGCTGCGCACAGGGTGTGGGGCGCTTCGTCGATGGTCATGGCGTTCTCCTCGGTTCAGGACCGGCTGTTGTGGATCCACTCGGATATGCGGTGACGGGGCGTTCTTCGAGCTCGCGGATCAGTTGGTGGCATTCGGCGTCGGCCGCCAGGTAGCCGTCGGCGAGCACGTTCACCAGTCCTCGTCCCAGTGCCCACGGTTGCCATGCCGCTGGAGCGAGGGTGCGTCCGGCGCGGCGAGCGATGGCGTCCGCGATCACAGTCGCGGCATCCTCCGGGCTGATGCGGCGGCGCAGCGGACGAGGAAGACGCGCATCGAGCCTTCTGCCGATCTCGTCGTCGTCGAGCGTTGCCCGCGCCAGTTGGGTGTCGACCATCCCGAAGTACGCCACACCCGCGGAGGCGCCGTAGCCGGCGAGTTCGAGACGGAGTGCCCGGCCGAGTTGTTCGACGGCGGCCTTGCTGATCATGTAGGACGCGCCACCGAGACCGGGTGCGAAGGCCGCCGCAGACGACACCACCACGATGTGGCCGCGTCGCGTAATCACTTCGTCGATCGCAGGATGGACGGTATTGAAGACGCCCGTGAGGTTGATGTCGATCACGCGGTCGAAGCCCGCCGGATCGATCTGGCGGAGGGTGGACGGGGGCGGGGTCACTCCGGCGTTCGCGATCACCACATCGAGCCGCCCATACCGCTCGATCACCCCGTGTACGGCCGCATCCATGCCGGGACGGTCGCGGACATCGGCGACCAGGGTGAGGACGCGCCGTCTGCCGAGCGCGAATTCGGCTGCCGTCAGCCCGGATTGATTGACATCGATCAGCGCGACGGTGGCGCCGCGGGCATGCAGCGCTCGTGCCGCTGCCAGTCCGATCCCGTCGCCTCCGCCGGTAATCAGGACCACCTTGCCGGCAACGTTGTACTCTGCGCCTCGACCGGGAAGTGGGAGTCCCAGGTCTCTCAGGGTGCGAGCGATTGTCGATCGGGTCCTGAACGTGGCCATCATCAATGCCTTCCGTGGAGCAGTCTGACGAGAACTCGGACCAGAGCGTCGGTCCGTGGTGTGCGCCGAAACGTGGTGAGCGGCAGAATCGACGGGAATCGCTGCCTCGTCATCGCACGGGGAAAGGTGAACTCCCTCAACCCGTCAGCACCGTGGACCCGGCCGAATCCGGAATCACCGACACCACCCAGCGGCAGGCTGGGGACTGCGGCGTACATGACGTACGAATTGACCGACACTGCGCCGGTGCGGATTCTCCTCGCGATCTCCTCGCCGCGTCGGCGGGAAAAGACGCTCAGCCCCAATCCGTATCGGCTCGCGTTGGTCCGTTCGACCGCGTCGTCCATATCCCGCACCCTGGTGACGGTCAGTGTCGGCCCGAATGTCTCCTCGGTGACCGCGGCACTGTCCTCCGGCACGTCCACCAGAATGGTCGGCTGCACGAGGTTGCCCTTGATGGCGTCCGGCCCTCCGAGTACGGCGCGGCCACCCTTTCCGATCGCGTCGTCGATGTGGCGACGGATGACGTCGATCTGCGTGGGCATCGTGATGGGACCGATCTGGGCGTTCCCGCCGGAACCGGCCCGGATCGTGCTTGCAAGAGTGACCACCCGATCGACGAACGCGTCGAATACCTCTTCGTGCACGTACACCCGCTCCACCCCGAGGCAGGTCTGACCGGCGTTGGAGAGCCCACCCCACACGGCCGCGTCGGCCGCCGCGTCGAGGTCGCCGTCAGCATCGACGATCAAGGCGTCCTTTCCGCCGCACTCCATCAGGACCGGAGTGAGTGTCTCCGCGCACGCGGACATCACTTTCTTACCCGTGGCGGTGGAACCGGTGAACCCGATCTTGTCCACGCCCGATCGGCACAGCGCGGCTCCCGTGGAGCCGTCACCCGTGACCACCTGCAGAACCGGGTGTTCCGGCACGACTTCGGACAATGTCTGGGCCAACCACACACCGACGTCCGGGGTGTACTCGCTGGGCTTGTAGACGACGGTGTTCCCGGCTGCGAGCGCGAAGGACAGAGAACCGAGCGGGGTGAAAATCGGGTAGTTCCACGGTCCGATCACCCCCACCACTCCGACGGGGAGATATTCGACGCCGGCCGATTGGTTGACGGTGAGGAGGCTGGAGCGGACCGTGCGCCGACCCAGTACGCGGGCGGCGTTTTTCGCCGCCCACGCGAGATGTTCCAAGGCCATCGCAATTTCGAGCATCGCGTCCGCACGCGGCTTACCCATCTCGAGGTGGGTGAGCTCCGCGAGTTCGGGTGCCCGACGGGCGATGATGCCCCGCCACGCGTCGAGTCGCCGGGCCCGTTCATCGTGTCCCAGCGGCCCCCACCAGCCCGAGACCTCGCGCGCGCGGCGCACCGCGTCGTCGATGTCGTCGGCCGACCCGCGTGGGTGGGTGCCGACCACCCACCCGGTCGCCGGACTGATCACATCGAACATGTCGGCCGCAGCCGAGGTGGTGATCATCGGGTGGTGCCCCTCGGTTCGTCGAGCGCCGTGTCGTTGAGCGCCTTGTCGGCGAGCGCATTCGCCCATCCCCGTGTCACCCGACGGAGGATTGGCAGGGTCAGTGCGAGGAATGGGGCAAACCCGGGCGTGGTGTCCATCGCAAAGGTCCAGGTGAGCCGGGTTCCGTCAAGCGACGGTTCCAGGGTGATGTCCTCGGCGAACCGGCGGAATCCCGGTCTGCGGGCGGACTCGGCGGTGAAGGTCATCCGTCTGCCCTCGTCCCAGCGGTAGAAGCGTTCCCTCAGAGCCGCGGCGCCGTGACCGAGCGTCACGGTTCTGGTGGTACCGACGCCGAAGGGCCGGGACGATGTCCACTCGCTTGCCGTGATCAGCCGCGCCCACGACACCAGTGCGTCGTCTGCGGTCAACACACTCCACACGTGGTCGGTGTCCGTCGGCGCGTTCACGACGTGCACGAGCCGGAATCGGGCGGTCTGCAGGAACTCGTCGTCGGTGGCGGCGAGTGGGTACCAGCGCGTCACAGGTCGATCACCAGCGATCCACCGGTCGAGCGGGACAGACAGATCAGCATCGAATCCTCCCGTTCGTTGTGCGTCAGGATTCTGTCGCGGTGTTCGACCTCGCCGGCCAGAACACGTACGCGACAGGTGCCGCAAAAGCCCTGCCGGCACGAGTAGGCGACGCAGGGGACCTCCCGGCGGATCGCCGCGAGCGCGGTCTCGTCCGGCCCGACGGACACGGTCGTCCCTCGGCGGGCGAGGTGTATCTCGAACTCGCGGCCATCGACCACCGGAAGTGGTGAGAAGCGTTCGGTGTGAAGTGATCCGGTCGGGTCGATCTCGCGCATCAGCCGACGTGCGGTTGTCATCAACGGTGTCGGGCCGCACATGTAGACAGCGGCACCAGGTGAAGCCGTGGCGACGATTCCGGCGATATCACGAGGACCGAATTCGTCGTCCGGCCGGATCTCTACCTGGCCACGGGAGTACCGGGCGAGTTCGCCGAGGAACGGCATGGTCGCTCGGGAGCGTCCGAGATAGACCAGCCTCCATGGCAGCTCACGGTCGTGGCATTTCTTCAGCATCGGCAGGATCGGAGTGATTCCGATTCCGCCCGCGACGAACAGATACGAGTCCGCGGCCACCAGCGGGAAGGCGTTGCGCGGCCCCCGCACGGTGATCGACGTCCCTGCCCGCAGGGAGTCGTGTACCTCGATCGAGCCACCCAGGCCGGTGTCGATCCGACGCACCGCGATGCGGTAGGACGACAGATCGTCGGGGTCGCCGCACAGAGAGTACTGCCGTTGCCTTCCCGACGGGAGGATCAGGTCGAGGTGCGCGCCCGGGATCCAGGACGGAAGGTCGCGTCCGTCCGGCGACACCACGGTCAGGCTGACCACATCAGCCGCCTCGGTCCGCACCTCCGCAACGATCAGATCCCTATCGAACCCCCAGTTGCGCACGGGCTTCGGCCTCGACAGCCACGGAGCAGCACGGCTGGCGGCGAACACGTGCCGGTACGCGACCGTCGCCCGCGCGGCCAGCCGGAGAACCCTGGAGGGTTCGAAATGGGGCGTATCGGAGTCCGAGCCTGCGGAACTGTCCGACGTCGTCATCGTCATGAGTGGCCTTCTCGGTAGGAAGGGTTGGCGGCAGGCGACTGTGCGAGGTAGCGCATCGCCACATCCATGTCACCGATCTGCGAGGGATGGAAGCTGGGACGGAGGTACGGCGGGATTTCCGTGATCAGGAATTTGATGTTGGGCACGAGCCCCCGCCTGGTTGCACGGATCAGCTGCAGTGGCCAGAAGTGCCCCTTGTCCGCCGACGGGTCGGTGCGGAAGAGGTAGTTCATCGATGTCAGGAACAGCAGGATGAGCGTGAGGCTGGCGATCAGTGCCGTTCGTACGCGGCGGGCATAGCTGCCGTCGACGTACATGTAGGCGTCGAAGGCGACGTTGCGGTGCTCGACCTCCTCGGCCCCGTGCCACCGGACCATGTCGAGCATCACCGGGTGCATGCCCGCCTTCTCCAGTGCGGGGTCCGTCAGCAGCCACTCCCCCACCACGGCGGTGTAGTGCTCCATGGCGGCGAACAAGCCCAGCCGTTCACACAGCCACGCCCGTTTCGCACGGCCGGACAGCCCTCGATCTCCCAGAATCCGGTCTACGAGCCAGTCCATCTTCTTCGACATCGGTTCGATGTCCATGCCCAGTTCCGCGAGGTGTTCACGGGCACCCCTGTGCGACGCGGCATGAGTCGCCTCCTGGCCGACGAACCCCACCACTTCCTCGTGGAGCCGCTCGTCCTCGATCAGCGGCAGCGCCTCGGCCAACGTCGCGGACATCGCGCGCTCGCCTTCGGGAAGTACCAGGTGCATGAAGTTGATGACATGCGTGGCCATCGGCTCCCCGGGAACATAGTGCAACGGCACTCCGTCCCAGGAGAACTCGACGTCACGAGCGGTGATCGCGTGTGCCTCGTCTGTGTATCGCCGCGCACCGACAGGATCGACCACAGGGTTTCGACCTATTCGGGGAAACGACATCATCCTGCTGTCCTCACTGTCGACTTTGCCGAGGCTCCGACCCCGCTGAGGATGTATTGGTCGAGGTCCACCCGGCGGGTCCGCGCGCGGAAGCGGCGGTTGAACCCCGGGTAGAAGGTGAAGTTGCGGCCCTCGCCGCTGAGGTAGTAGCTGGTGCACCCGCCGGTGTTCCATACCGAGGTCTGTAGCCTCTCGTCGACCTCGTCGACGAAGGCCTGCTGGACGTCGGGGCGGACGTCGATACTCGCCGCCCCCTGCGCGTTCATTTCCTGCAGGCAACTGAGGATGTACGCAATCTGCGCTTCGATGGTCACAACCTGCGAGGTGTAGACGACGGAGTTGGGGCCGAGCAACATGAAGAAGTTGGGGAATCCACTGATTGTGGTGCCGAGATAGGCTCGGGCATTGCCGTTCCACGCCTCGGCCAGGGTACGACCGTCTCGCCCTCGCACCACATCGAACGCCGGATTGTCGGTCAGCCGGAAGCCCGTTCCCATCACGATCGTGTCGACCTCGTGCAGAACGCCGTCCTCGGTGACGATCCCGTTCGATCGCACTTCACGAATTCCGTCGGTGACCACGTCCACATTCGCCTGCGCGAGCGCCGGATAGAAGGAGTTGGAAAACGTCGGTCGTTTACAACCGAACGCATAGGTGGGCGTGAGCTTTGTCCGCAGCTCCGGGTTGCAGACCTGGCGGCGCAGGTGTGCGCGGCCGAGCGCCGCCAGCCCTTTCAGCAGCGCCGGCTTGTACACGAAACCTGGAACCATCGCCTCTTGGACCAGATCGAGACCGGCCCGCGCCAGCCGCTGGGCAACAGGTACCCGCGCGAACAATCTTTGTGGCCATCCGGTCATTGGTTGGTCGGGATGCGGAAGTATCCACGTCGGGGTCCGCTGGAACACCGTCATCGAACCGACGCTCGGCTGGATTCGGGGGATGATCTGCACCGCAGAGGCACCGGTTCCGATCACCGCGACCCTTTCCCCGGCGAGATCGTGCTCGTGGTCCCAGGCGGCGGAGTGAAAGACGGCGCCCTGGAAGCTCGCCAGTCCGGGAAGGTTCGGTACCGCCGGTTCACTGAACGGGCCCATCGCCCCGACCAGAATCCGCGCCTCCCAGTTTCCGTGACTGGTGGTCACGTGCCACACCTGCGAGTCGTCGTCCCAGGTCGCGTCTTGCACGTCATGACCCATCCGCAGGTGCGGGACGATGCCGAAGTTCTCAGCGCAGGCGCGCAGATAGTCGTGGATCTCCTGCTGCAGCGGGTAGAGCCTGGTCCAGTTCGGGTTGGGAGCAAAAGAGAATGAATAGAGGATCGAGGGGATGTCGCATTGCGCTCCCGGGTAGGTATTGACCCGCCACGTTCCGCCGATGTCCTCCGCACGGTCGAGCACGACGAAGTCGTCGATGCCGGCTTGTTTCAGTCTGATCGCAGTTCCCAGCCCACCGAATCCCGCGCCGACGATGAGTACGTCGACCCTTTCGGGTGCGTGATCGACGTTGTCGACCGGAAGTTCCACCGGTATTGCAGACCTGACCATTCGGGCGTCCTCCTCGTTGATGCCGCGCATGCCGAAGACACTAGAACTGACATCACACGCTGTCAACAGTGGTCGATGTCAACATTTACAGGAAGGCCGCACAGGCGTCCGACCTGAACGCCGCAGTGAGAGGATGACGACATGACCGAGATCGACACCGGCCGCCGAGCAGGCCTCACGAGCGGTACTTCTACGAGAGCTTCGCCGGCAGGGACGAACTCCTGGTCGCCGTTCCGGATCGCGTCGTCCTCACCGCACGCGCCACGTTGATCACGGCGCTACACACCTCCCCGACGGAGCCACACGATCTGATTAGGCACGTCGTCCGCGCCTTCACCGACTACATCGCACAGGATCGTCGCGACGGAAAGATCATGTTCGCCGAGTCGCAGAGTGTTCCGGAGCTCGCGCAACGGGGCGAGCAACTCGTCAAGGAATTCACGGCGCCGATCGCGGCATCGCTCGACAGGCTGAGCGGCGACGAAAAACGCGACAAGGTCACCACTCAACTCAACTCGACAGCGATCTTCGGCGCTCTCGCGTTCCTGTACCAGCACTGACTCACCGGGAACTCCCGAATCTCCAAAAGCCGGGTCATAGAGCATGTTTCGTTGGTGATCGAGGACCAGGTCAATGTCAACAGCACGCCGGATCCAACCAGGTGACGACCGACCGGTACACAACCACCGCAGGCTCGCGGATGCCTGACCGAAGCCGATGGACACCCCTCCCCCGCTCGACGACACCGCGCACATCTGCCTCGCCCGCGCCGACCTCCAGAAGACCGGCTGACGCAGTAACACACTGACGCCGCGGGCAGAGAACGGCACACAAGTGTCGACACACAAACGCCGAATCGCATTGTCCACACATGGTTTCCAATACGATCGGATGAGGATGTGGCAGTGCTTTCGGTGGATTGACGTTCAGAGGGCGTGCTGGTCGTCAGAGACCCATCCGCGAGCGAAGTCCGTTGGGGTCGCGCTGCGCATTCGGCCCTCGGCGAAAGCGCCGAGGGCCGAGAACTTTACGGCGCAACCGGGTAGCGGCTGGTGATCGCGACCCGGTTCCAGGCGTTCATCACGGTCGCGAGCCAGCTGATCGCGGACACCTGTTCGTCGGTGAGGGAGCCGTCATCCCACTCTCGCCGTTCCGGAACGG
>NZ_LTCZ01000438.1:0-12805 GCF_001583455.1 Rhodococcus sp. LB1
CCGGCGCATCCGGCGAGAGCGGCACCAACGCCACCGACACCAGACGCTTGTCCTCGGCGACACCGTTCACCGACAACGCCGCCACGTCGGTGCGGTCCGCGACCAGCCAGCCAGCCGTCCACGCCTCACCCTCACGCACCTCGACGAACACCCCATCCGCCGGGAACACCCCACCGGCAGGGGCGGCTACACCCGCCCCCCTCGTCACGTTCTCGACAACTGCAACGTCCACAGACATCACAACTCCAAACCCCCGGACAAACAGCCGGGCTCACCGGAGCGGAAAGGTGGTCAACCCCCTCCGCCCCGCATCAATTGGGACACCGAAAACATAGCCCACCCCACCGACACAAACAACCCGAAACACACTGCACAACAAACGAATTCGAGCCGTACACCGCTCACAAAAACACCCCGGAATCAAGCCCCCGAGCACGAAAAACGCCACCCACCCATCCCGTGCCGGGGCACGGGATGGGTAAGTTTCTGACCAGGTATTTCGGCATTGCCCGCGGGATACTGCAACGCCGCCGGTAACGTCATCTGCCATGTTGACAGCGGCTGAGATCGAGCAACACATCGCGAACGTCGGACACGAGACTCGCAGCATCGAGTTCAAGGGAGCGGGTAACGCGACGGACAAGTACTACTTCGCGAAGATCGTTCGCGCCGCACTGAGCATGGCAAACCTGCGCGACGGCGGATACGTCGTACTCGGCGTCGATGACACGAACGGGGCTCTAACGGTCACCGGACTCGATGCCGATCAGATATCCGAGTGGACAAATTTCGACGATCTTTCAAGTGCACTGGCGGTCTACGCTGACCCCCCGTTGAACTTCGATGTGAATTCCGCGGAGCTAACCAGCGGTGCGCAAGTTGTGGTGATCCAACTCCACAACTTCACCGACCTGCCGCATCTGTGCGCGAAAGGTCACAACGAAGGCAAGGACGTAACCCTGCGGAAAGGCGCCCTCTACGTGCGCAACCGCAGCAAGCCCGAGACCAGCGAGGTGGCCTCGCACGTGGAGATGCGCGAGGTCCTCTCCATTGCCACGCAGAACGCGCTTCGCGAGTTCGTAGCGACTGCGCACCACGCCGGCCTCCAGCTCCAGGCTCCCGACGCATCCGCACATTCCACTGCAGCCTACGATCGAGAATCCGCGGAATGGGAGACCGCCAACGACTACGCCCGCCGCCAACTCGGCTACTGGGACATCGTCATTCGCCCGCAGCCATACGACGCCGACCGCCTCGACCGCGACAAGCTCGAGTACGTGTTGGCGCAATCGACAGTACGTATGCGCGGGTGGCCAGTTCCTTACATCGACCACGCGAAGATACTCAATGGTCAGACGTACATCGGCTGCGACATCCCTGTAAGGAACACCCCACACGAGGAGCAGTGGCGGCTCTTCACCTCCGGCCAGTTCCTGCACCGCCGTGTGCTGATGGCCGACCTCACTGACAAGCCCGATCAGGTCCGCGTTTGGGAGGTGCTGTTCTATCTCACCGAGGTCGTCGAGCTCGCGGTCCGGCTATCTCAGTCGATGACCCCACCGACGGGGGTGAGTGTGCAAGCTAGCTTGCACGGCGTTGCGGGGCGCCTCCTCGTATCTGGCGAACCTGGATGGCATCTCCATGACGATTGCCGGACCAGCGACTCATTCCTCACTGGATCGATCGATGTTCCGGTATCGGAGTTGCTTACCGACACGCGAGCACTCGCCGTGCGAATGGCGAAGACCATCCTCCAGGGATTCGGTTACAGGACGACCAACGAGGCACTCAGCGACTACCAGCAGGAACTGGACAGCTGACGCTACGTCTCGCTCGGGGCCGGAGGGCGAATCATCTGGACGTTGGCGAGTCCACCCTGGTTGATGCAATCCTCGGCAAGGTCGTGGACTTGTTGGTAAAAGTCCAGGCTGTCTGCGTCCGCGCGGACAGTTGTCGATACCGGAGCGTACCGAGCGATGGGAAGGGACGACCCCGTGTAGGTGTGACCGAAGGGGTCGGCCGTCTGAAGGATCAGCGGTGTACCGAGCTTCCATTCGATCCCGACTCTGACCTCGTACTCGTTCGTGCCTCGTCGTTCACTGACCGCTCGGATCAAGCCCATGAGGTCGGCGACGGCGCATTCGAGTGCAGGGGAGTCGATGTGATCGCCCGGATTGTTCCGGTCCCTCGCAATGGGATGGCCACCTATGGCGGCGGCGAGAGTGACAGCGCCGTCGTGGTGGATGCTCGCCCATGCCTCTTTCCATCGGTCGGCTTCTGCCTTCTGTGTGTTCGCGGCTACCCAACGGCGCAGGCCCGGTCGCGGGTTAAGCCGATCGACTGACTCGAGTGGGTGGGTCCCGCCGCGGCCGGCGTAGACCAGTGCATGGGATTCGGCGGCCTCGAACACCTCTCGGGCCTGGTCACGCGTTGGGCGGACGGTCTGGGAGGCAGGTAGGCGGGGGTGGGCCACAGCGATCAGCCAGGCGCGCTTATCGGTGTCTCTGCCGGTAGCCGCATCGTTGTAGAGGTTCGCGAGGGCCTCTGCCTCGTGGCGGCGTTCGTCGAACCGAGCCCGGTACATGGCTTCGATCTGGCGCTCTTTCATCCACACGGTGTCGGCGTCGTTGCGGATCGGTGCCCCGAAGTACTCGTTTCGGTAGATGAGGTGCGGTCCGTCGACACTGGCCGGCACCACGATGGCCACCGCTCGACGACCGGGTTCGCCGACAACATGGATTCCGAGCCCGAAGATCGGTGGACTGATTGCTGTGACGGCCGCACTTCGCAGGGCACGTTCATGGGTTTCGGCAAGTTCCCCGACGTCGAGCCGCCCAGTCGCTGCCTTCTGCGATTCCTCGATCCCCTAGACGATCGTGCCCCCGCCACTGTTAGCCATCGCGGCAATGTCCTTCGGATAATCCATCTGCGGCAACCCTTTAGCGGGCGGCAGTTCAGACTTCCAATCCAGATCGTCGGTTTCCTTGAGCCCGTTCTCAACGACAGCGTCGATCATCTCGTCGGTGATCGGTCCCGGCTGTTGTCCGAGAATGCGGTGGATCGCGGTGAAGTCCATGGTTGAAATCTCTACCACCAGGAGGAACTCGGACTAGCGCGCGGGCAGCACAACCTGGCGCCGACGAGCCGGGTGCATGTACGGCGGCCGCAACCCCATCTGTCCCCCGCCGCCGGTACGCACGTCGTCGGCGCCGTGCAGGCAGGCCGGGGGTGCGGTGCGGCCGAGGCTGCCGTCGGGGTGCAGGTGCGCGAACTCCCACCGGTCGGCGTCCGGGTGTTCGGTGATCTCCCAGGACAGGACATGCCCGTGTCCGCTGCCTCGTTTCTTTCCGATCGAGACGATGGACTCGAGCAGCTCGACAACGGCGCCCGGATCGCCAACGGCGCGCCACACCAGGTGCCGGCACACGGTCAGCGGCAGCGGCATCACCCGCGAGCGGTAGCGGCCCTGGCGTTCGGACACCAACGCCGGCAATTCCGCCGACATCTGGTCGAGTGCTTGCTGGTCGGGGCGGGCGGACCAGTACTGCACGTGTGGACCCGGCACTTCGTCCTCCGGCCACGCGAATGTTGCCGCCCAATGCCAGCTGTCGGCGCCGTCACCGGGGCAGCGGGCCAAGGGCAGGTCCAGGTCCTCGGGGACGGTGTCGGGGCTGTAGGGGGTGTAGTCGGTGCCGGCCTCGCGTGCGGCGGCCTTGGTGTTCTCGCGGATCTCCGAGGCGAGGAGGCCGTCGAGGCTGATTCCCCACGGCACCGCGTGTGCGACGCCGGCGGCCATCCGAGCCCGGATCACGATCGGCACCATCCCCGCAGCGATCTGAAGGGTCATGTCGGGAGTGAGAGCAGGGTTTCCAGGGCCTCATCACGGCGTGCGGCGACGATCTCCCGCCAATCGACCACCGGGGCACCAACAGAGTGTGGGGCGAGTGTGGTGGCGATCTGGCCGTGCCCGATCCCGGTGCGCCCACCGAGCCAGCCGGTGCGGGTGAACTCGGCCAGGACGTCGGCTGTGAAGGCGTGGTCGAGGTCGGAGCCGCGGTTCAGTTGCACCCACGATTCGAACCGGGTGCCCGGCGCCAGGGTTTCGATGTCGTATCGCATCACCGGCGATCCCGACCCACCTGTCTCGGCGTCGGGGTCGACGGTGGTGCCGGCGTGGCCGGTGGTCACGTCGTCGAGGTGTGAGTAGGACTCGAGGGCTTCGATGTCGAACCTCGATGGGATCGGGCCTGGGTACTCCCGGCGCAGGATCGGGGTGGCTTCGGTGACGATCGGCACGACGTGCCCGACGCGCAGGCAGCCGTCGATCGGCGCGGCGCCGACGGCGCCGCCGAACACGCTCAGCTGCGGGATCAACTCCCTGAGTTGGTGCAGGCGTCGGCCGGTGATCGGCTCCGCCTGGGTTTTCACGATCGCGCCGCCGTTGCGCAGGGTGTGCGCGACCGCCAAGGGCAACTTTCCCTCGTAGCCCAGGACATCGCGCAGGAGCTCCTCGCCGATCCGGCGCAGCACGCCGCGGAAGGAGTTGCCGGAGATCACCGGGACCAGCTCCACCGATCCGTCGGGTTGGATGATCTTCATCCTTCGGCCGATCGCGGTGGTGCCGATCAGCTCCCCTCGGTGCGAGATCGGCGACCGGGCGGTCATCTCGATCTCCCACACCCGCGACACGGTCACGACGCCAACCCCTGCTCGGTGCGGGCGGCACGGACCGCGTCGGCCACGATCCGGGTCCGCAACGTCAGCGCGGAGGTCTGATCGCGCATCACCTGCAGCACCGGCCGTGACTCGCTGGTGAGCAGTATCGCCAGCTCGCCGCGTTGCTCGTCGGTGCGCGGGTGTGAGCCCAACCGGGCGGCCGAGGCGGTCCACCACTGGTGCAGGTTGATGCTGTTGTAGGTGGCCAACCGCACCCGGGTGGGCAGCAGGTTGTCCCAGTAGTCACTGCGGCGGGCGGCCAGCCAATTGCGGTCCGACCAGTCGATTCCGTAGTGCAGCAACAACACCAACCGTTCCGCCACCTGCCCAGCGGGGTCGGTCAGCGCCGGAAGTTGCGGAACCGCGGCCAGCCAGCGGTCGGTCACCGAAAGTTCGTTCTCCCCCGACATATTCATCACCCCGGATCCTAGAGAACTCGAGGTGTTTTCTCGAGTCCACCGGGCGCCGGTGGCCGGGGCTTTGCTCGTCGCCCCCGCCACCGCACCAGTGTGACCTGCTCGAGGTCTGCGGGAGATGCCCCTACTGCATCCAGATGAAGGCGGTCAGGATGATCGTGTGCATCCCGACACCGATCAGGAACACCAAGAACTGGTCCCAGTACGCCTCCCGGATCGCGGAGGACTTCTCGAACCTCTCCATATGATTGGGGAAATCGCCCTTCTGGCAGGAGCGTACCTAGTCTGGCACGACTACCATTCGGCCGTTGACGCCCCCTGCCTGGAGCCTGTCGTAGCCATCAACTGCTTCCTCGATCGAGCACGTTTCGGTGTCGACGAATAGTTCACAATTTCGAGCGAGAGCGAAGAGTTCCACGAGATCCGGATAGCTTCCCCAAAAAGGCGCACAAACTTCAACTCCACGGCCGACTTCTCGTAGACTAACTCTAATCGAGCCATCACCGATACCGATCATAAGGATCTTTCCGCCGACAGACACCACTTGTCGGCAGAACTCTGCCGAATCTTGGGATCCGACACAGTCGAAGATTACGTCCGCACCTGCGCGTGCGCTCACTTCTGAAACGACTTCAATAGCAGACTCGCCGAAGATTGACTGAAAGTCAGAACCGATGGATTCGGCACGCGTCAGTTTGTCGGGATCGATATCAACAGTGACTACCCTTGCATCGGTGAGTATGCGTAGTAACTGAACTACGAACCGGCCGATGCCGCCGAAACCAATCACCACTGCGGTACTTCCCGAACTCAGCTTCGATCGGGCGCGTTTTACAGCGTGATATGCGGTCAAGCCCGCGTCGGTGAGCGGCACCGCTGAGATTGGATCCAGATTTCCTACTTGAACTAGTCGGTCTGGGCGGTCAATTAGAACGAAATCGGAGATTCCTCCGTCTGATCCTAGCCCGGGACTAGGGGCCGGGGATTCTTTTGGGAAAGTGCAGTAGTTCTCGGACCCGGCTTCGCACGCTGAGCAATTCATACAGCCCCGCGGACCATATACCGCAACGACGTCCCCCATGGCCACTTCGGTAACGTTCGGGCCCACTGCCACAACTCGCCCGACGATTTCATGTCCCAGCGTGAAAGGTGGCTCCGGGCCTATCCCTCCATCAGGTTCTGCCATAATTGCCAGGTCGGAGTGACAAAGGCCGGCCCCGACGACTCTCAGTAGAACCTCTCCATCACGAGGCACAGGTCGATCTACTTCGACCAGCTTCGCCCTGTTACCTCGCTGGGTGAATCGGACGGCTCGCATCTTCAAAAGTGACTCCTGGGTCAAGTGGGCGATATTGCCTGGCGATTCGAATTGCGAGTGGAATCGTTGCTTGTATCTTCGGCAATAAGAAGTCCGTACGCGCAGTCGATTAAACCTGAGATCCACGTTTCGCCGCCGACGCTCGGGCCGTCGGAACTTTCGTGATCCGCAACGGTGTGCACGACTAGGTTGGCGACCATCCGAATTCTCGATTCAATCGTTTCCGGAGGGAGACCGTGCAATTGTTGTGCGATTTCAGATCGGACTCTTCTGAAGCTCGAAGCTGTGTCCCAGTCGTAGGCAGGATTGATAGATCTACTCGAATGCACGAGGGCGAGGAACCTACAATAGTATCCTCCTCTTCCGCTCACGGTCGCCAGTGGTAAAATGAGGGCTTCTAAGAGGTCTCGGAGAGCGCTCGGTTTTGCCGGATCTTTCAGTTGGTCTAACATTTTTAGACGCTGATCGTTGATCGATTGCATTCGATACTCGACTATCGACATAACAAGGCTCTCGCGGTCCCCAAAATGATACTGCGCGGCGGCTGTGTTTCTCTGGCCTGCCGCCGCTCCAATCTCGCGAAGTGATACTGATGCTATGCCGCGTCTTACGAATAGTTCTTCGGCCGCAACTATTATCGCGACCTTTGTGCTGTCAATGGCCTGAATATTCACGTATGCTCCGAGTAACTAGGTGTTCGCGGAGACGAAGTTGCCTCTCCCGTACTGATCGTACAGGCCCTGAATCGCTCCACGCGGGATGACTGCAGGTGTGCGGCGGGATTGGGGCTGCGGTGGATAGTCAGTCGTTCGCAGAAATCGGCTTCATATTCGTGGGTGGTACCTCACTATATCGAGACTTCGGACGTAGCCTCTCTGCTATTAGCTCGCGATCACGCTCGGGTTGTATCAGGACAAAAGCTGCGAGGGCGCCGACAATGCAAATACCGCCGCTAAGTAGCCATGCAGCTTGGAGTCCGGATGCGATCCCAAGTTTAGATGTTAACGCAGCCGCTATCAGCGGCGCGATGATGCCTGCCGTGGGGTAGAGCATTCCGAATATTCCAAGAGTCTTTCCTCTATGTGCAGTCGGTGCAATCTCGCCGCAGACGGTGAGGGAGATTGCAAACACAGCGGAGCTAAGGTGAGTCAAGCAGACAAGTACTACCTGTACGGCTGGACTATTTACAGTTACCACGCCGAGGTGAGAGAGCGCGGAGATCGTTAGACTCACCCCGCCGACTCCGCCTCGGGCGATACGTGAGGATATGCCCTTGTTTAGCAGGTGCCGGGTCAGTAGTCCCTGACCCAGGTACGCGACCAATATCGTAAACAGTTGTGTGGCGACCGTGATCTGCGCGATTCCGGTAGGCCCTATTGATAGTACTTTTTGCAGGTACATCGGCTTGTAGGCCAGTGCTGTCCCGACGACCCAATACGCTGCGAAACTGGCAACTACGACACCGATGAAGGACCTCGAGCGGACAATCGGCCAGTAGTTGGTGGAAGTGGCCCGTGGGTCGACGGTCTCCGTTTTCCTCCGAGTGGTGGAACCGGGTGCATCACGCCCAAGTGCCATCCAGAGGATGCAGAATGCAATACTTATTATTCCGGTCACGTTAAACGCTGAATGCCATCCGTGCTCGACGATGAGGTAAGTGACCAATGGCGCACCTACCAGAACGCCAATACTACCTCCCGCGGTCATTATTGAACTTGCCAGACTACGGTCTCGATTTGGTAGCCAACCATAGGCGGCATGGTTGATGAGCGGTACAATCGGACCCTCGGCAGCGCCAAGGGCTACACGAGCGATTAGCAGAGTGGCAAATCCACCGGCGAGTGTTACGGAAATCTGAGATATTCCCCAGATTGCGACTAGTATTGCGATAATCCATTTCGGGCTGAATCGATCGGAAATGTATCCCACTGCTAGCGCTGTGAGTGAAAAGGCGAAAAAGAAGAGCGAGTTGATGATCCCGTACTGGGCCATCGTGAGGCCCTTGTGCTCGATCAACTCAGTGGCGGCGAGGCCAAACGATACCTTATCAATGAAGTTGACGACCATTAGAACAGTCAGCAGTCCGACGACGACCCAAGGGTACACCCGGTGCGTGGAGAGTGTGGTCATTGTTCTGAACGATTCTTGACAGTTTCGCGGGATCGCTTGTGTGTCGCGAGGCGGACCGCGGTAGTTGCACTGTTTCTTGCGGCGTTGTTTAGTATGTTTCTCGCGATGGAGGATTCCTGTTGGGCGGCATATTTCGAGTATGCTTCGGCTCGAAGCTGAAGGGTTCTCGGTGCCGAATCTCCGCTTTGAAAGACCGCCTCAATAAGGTGGCATGCGAGTGGCAATTCGCCGTCTGTTAGTAGCTCTTCAGCGCGATCGAGGACTTGCTGCGCCCCGCCAGAAAGGGATATCCACTGTTTTGCTGTGCTCAGTCGGGGTGCAGGGAGGAGATTGTCCGGCTGTCCATCGTACCAGCCGCCGTACAGTCTCCAGATGTTTCGGGCTATGAACTGAGGGTGATCGTATACCGGTCTCAGATAGGGTCGGCTAAGGAGATGCTTCGGAATTTCGAGGCTGTGGAGAATCGCGTCTAGCGTGGCACCCTCATTCATCATTCGGAGGGTCTGGATTTCGATCGATTCGAGTAGTTCTGCGGTTTCGATTAGCGCTTGCTCGACGCGCTCCGCTCCGATTATTGGAAGGCCGTGACCGGGTACCATTATCTCGGCCTTCTTGCTGGCCATCTCCCGCAGGCTTTGGGCCCACTCGGATGCGTATCTTTGGACCTTCTGCGGGTTTCCGGCATTGGGCACCGCCCAGATGAACAGATCGCCGGGGTGCAGTAGGCTGAGTTCAGGGATCCATGTCCATACGGCGTCGTCGGTTTCGCCGCGCGCGTGTGTTAGTTCGGCGTTGAGGTCACCGATTCTGAGTTTCTCAGTTTGATTGAATGTGACGTTCGGGTACCGGTATTCGGCTGGCCAGCCGAAAGACTCCTTCTCGATCGCAAACTGGCGTTGGTTTACGGCGGTGTTCCAGCCTTGAGTTTTTACGTACCGGTTGAAGTTTTTGGGGAGATTTTCGTGGGCGTACACGACCGGTTTGGGTCGCCCCATTGATTCTGCCTCTGCATCGAGGGTTAATGTCCCAAAGATGTGGTCAATGTGGTGGTGTGAGAGAACGACCGCAGAAACTTCTGTGTCCGGTCTCCATTCGCGAAGCTGGTTGAGGAATTCTGGCGAGTCGGGTTGTCCCCCGGCATCGAGAATCAGGAGGCCGGCGCCAGTGTCGATGGCAGCAATGCTGGACATCCCTTCGAATACCCATATCCGATCAGCAATCTCTTGCGATTGTTCCACGGTGCTGTGAACAGGGTGATCAGTACCGCCCGTGTAGAGGTTTCCTGACCACGCCAGTTCTGCGAGTTCGAGAATCGTTCCGGCTGGAGAGAGGTGACTTGAAAGCCCGCCTCGGTGAATCTTCTTCATGGCACTCCCTGCGTTGGTTAAAACGAGTGTGTTACACGTTAGCGGTTGGTTCGTGGTGTGTAAACAGATTGCGAACATTGGTATTGCGAGCCCCGTGTTTGTGGCCCGAGGATCGGCAGTCGCCGACGTAGTCGGTGCCACACTGAAACAGTGCTGGCTGCCGAAGCGCCGGTCGAGTTCAGTTGACCCGAACCCTGGGCGCCTCGGGTGTCGGGTCGTTGGTAGTGAGTCGTCACGCCGATAGGTGATCGCCGCGAAGACCGCACTCGAACTCATGGTGACAGAACAGATCACGATCTTCGCCGGTGTGCCGACCATGTACTGGGCGTTGCTGGGCGCAGTCGACGAGAGCGTCGACGTCGAGCAGATCGCCCGCACCCTGCGGCGCGCGATCTCCGGCGGCGCCGCGCTCCCGGTAGAAATCCTCACCCGATTCTCCGAGCGTTTCGGCGTCAGGATCCTCGAAGGCTACGGCCTGTCCGAGACCTCACCTCTGGCAATGTTCAGCGATCCCGAACGCGATCCCCGCCCCGGGTCGATAGGCGTGCCGGTCTGGGGCGTCGAGGCCATGCACGTCGACAAACACTGGAACCCCGTCCTCGCCTCTGAACTGCCGAAACAGGCCGTCGGGATGGGTGGTTTACGCCTGCCGGGTGGCGCGCAGACCGACATCCCACCACGGGTCCGCACGGCGCCATGGGGTCAGTCGGGTCCAGTCGTCGAATACCTGTGGCCACTCGTCGGCGGGGAGGCGGCGCAGTACCGCGTAGGGCGGGTCATCGTCGCCCAACAGGGTCTCGGTGAACCCGTGGCCGCGGAGCCTGCGCATCACCTCGAGGCGGGCGGCGTCGTCGGCCTGCCACTTCAAGTGGGCGTCATCGACCGTGACCATGCCCCAACGTGCGTCCGGGAGCAGGTGCTTGCGCCCTGGCCGCAGCGGCACGATCACCGCCGTGCCCGGGTCAATCGTGGTGGAGAGCACCTGATGTAGCAGTGTGGAGTCCGCCGATCGCAGGGTCGGAGGCTTCTGGGTGACGATGTGGGCCTCGATACGCAGCGACCGGTGCCGATACACCCAGACGCACACTTCGCACAGGCGGCGGCCGGCAAGGTTCGTCCACGACTCGTACCCGGTGAACCGCCGTGATACGACCTGCCCGACCGGACTCATCACCGCCGTGGTCCGGCCGCAGCGCGCGCACCCAGCCACGCGGGTATCAGGTGCGCCGGCCACGTCAGGGATCCCGACGGCGGCGGTGTACGCAGCCCACACCACATCGATGGGGGCAGCAATGGTCATGGGTGGCACCGTAACCTGCCAGCTGTGGTGAACGCACCGGACCCCGGCCTGGACCTGGCAATGCTCCGCGGCCTGCAGGCACCGTCGGCGAAGACTGGCCCGAGCGCCGTCGCCGACATCCTGACCCGGATTGAGGCGCACCTCGCACGGCACGACGGGTACGTCGCGTTCTCCGGCGGCAAGGACTCCCTCGTCGTCCTCGATCTCGTCCGGCGCGTGGAACCGGATGTGCCGGTGGTGTTCTTCGACTCCGGCCTCGACTACCCCGAAACCTACGACTACCTCACCGAACTCGCCCACACCTGGCGGCTGGACCTGCACCGCATCCCCACCGACCCACCACTACTGCAGGTGCTCGCCGACTCCGGCCACTGGAACCACTCCGCCCCTGTCGGCACGCCCATCGATTTACACGCGGTGCTAATCACCGAACCCGCCCGCCGCGCGCACCAACTCCTCGGCCCCGGTGAGCTGTGGGGTGTGCGGGCCGACGAATCCACCGCCCGCCGGCACCTCTACACCCGCGGCGGCCGCCGCGACGGGACCATCACCCGCGCCGACGGAACGACCGCGTACGGGCCGATCTGGAACTGGACCACCACCGCCGTCTGGGCCCACATCGCCCGCCACCGGCTCCCGGTGAATCCCGTCTACAGCAGGCTCACCCAGCTCGGTGTTACCGACGGACAGCACCGCATCTCCCACCTCATCGACGGTGGCCACCTCGATCGCGGCCGGCTGACCTGGCTTCGCCGGGGATGGCCGGCCCTCTTCGAGCAACTCGCCGACACGCTTCCCCGCATCCGGCAGCTGACCTGACACTACGGCCGGACAAAACGCGTGTACGACGCCCTGGACATGCCCCTGCGCGCGTCTGCGAGGGCCCGCCGTGAAGAATTCGCCGATTCCGCCCCACCGACCGACGCGCATATCTGACCGAACGTATGCGGCAACCTGGGGTGATGACACGTCCCCGGTAGGGGTGCACGCGTGCTATCGAAAAGGGTTGGTCTACTCAGACCCTAGGGTGACTACTTCAGCTTGACCCGTCGGCGCACACTCGTGATGTCAGATCGCGCTCGCACGCCCAGTGGGGATACACCGATGATCCACAACGTCACGACTTACAACACGGATTCACCCCAGAGCGCTGCCCGGAAAAGCAAGGCGCGCTTCGCCTTCGTTGGGCTTGCAGCTCTGGCGATCACCCTCGGGGCTAGCGTCGCCACCGCCGCCGCTCGACCAGCGCCAATACTTCCGGGTGACGCGTCCGATCAGCCGAGCGGAGGCGAAGGCGACGCGGTTCTCCGTACCTACGGTCGCGGAAACTCCGGTATCGCGGGTCAGGACGCGGACTGCAACATCAGGCTTGACGAAATCAACGGCACAAAAGACTTAAAGGCCCAGACCGATCTTGCCAACGCTGCAAACCAAGCAGGCTGCAAGATCTTCATCACCCACGAATAGTGGCCCGACGAAGTCGTAGTCCTCGCAGCCAGTCGTGAATGTCCTCCATGACCTTGCGGGGGCGCGGCACGGTCGAGTGCACCCGCACTTC
>NZ_LTCZ01000438.1:12863-26478 GCF_001583455.1 Rhodococcus sp. LB1
TCGATCACGACGGTGAGCCCGTCGTGGTCGATGCTGATGTCCGTCGTCCAGGACTTGCGAGTGGTATACGCGTCGTCGGTCATGGTGATTCCGGAGCGGGCATTGCCGAACACCTCCACCGCGGCCGCATGGTGCTCGAGTTCGACACGCGATTTGCCGGCTTGTCGGCAGTCCGGGCACTCCGCCCCATTCGACCGCCTGGTCAGCGGCGCGCGCCACACGTGGGCGGGGTCGGTGGCGCAGACCCATTCCGGAACGAACGCCAGTGCCGCGTGCGGGCGCACGTGCCAGGCGGTGACCGCGTTGGTCGGACTCCATTCCGCGGCCAGACCCGGATCGTGCCAGGCCAGGGAGCCGAGGATGGTGCGGCAGGCCGGGCAGCGCACCCGGCTGCCGCCGTCGCGGGCCCGCACCATCGTCTGCCACTCGTGTCCGCAACAGTCCGCCCGCCACCACATCTCACGCTGCGAGTCCCACACCACGTTCTGCGGGGTGTATTTGCCGTTACGGGTCGGATGCCACTGGGCGGCGATTTCGGGCAGCAGGTCAGCGAGCCACTTCTTCGCCGTCGCCGACCCACGACAATGCGGACACCCCGAGGTGAGGAAAAGCAGCGTTCTGATGCGGGGATGGTGCCCGTTCGGGCACCGGAACCGACGCAGCTTCCCACTTTCGTCGACCATCACCTCGCGGGGGTCGTCATCATCGGCCCATGCCGCTGCCAGCTCCGGAACATCGGCCACCGGGGTGGTCTTCCACCGCGTTCTCTCGACTTCCCACTCCTCGCGACGGCGGGCGGAACAGGCCCGGCATGCCGGTCGGCTGGTCATGACGTTGACCTTCTCCTCAAACCGCAGCCCGCACTCCGGGCATCGCCAGTGGCAGGAGCGAGTGGCCAGGACCGTCACCGTGTCGAAGGCGGTGGCCTCGTTGTGGTCGTGGTCCCACCAATCCAGTGCCGGCGATTGCGATTCCGACAGCAATGCCCGGCCGGGTCGGGGGCTGCTGGGGTCGGAGGATCGGGTATTGCGTGCACAGGTGCAGCCCGAGCCCAAGTCTGTCATCCGTGCAGCGCTGATCCGATGGCATCTGCGGCAGCGGGCCAGTACCGGGTCATTGTCGTCGTGGACCTCACCGATCGGGTCGACCAGGTCGTAACCGCACTCGGCGAGATGGCCGGCGATCCGTTCGTGCGGCCACCACCGCTGCTCGAGGAATTCGCGCACCTCCGGCTGCGGATGTGCTTGAAGGATCTGCTCCGGGGAATGGTGCCGCAGTAGCTCGAGCATCGTGCGATCGAACTCCATCCACGGCTGTGAGCGAGTTCTGTTCGCCCGCTTCGTCCAGTGGCACGCCCGGCAGGTCGGTGTCCCCGAGGCGTTCTTTCGGACGACGTAGTCGAGTCGGTAATGGGCGCGCACACCGCAGGTCCGGCACGTCGTCAACCGCCAGGCGTCCGGCGTGGTGAACGGCTCCGCTGGTTCGAGGCCACCCGTGCGCAGGATTCCGTCGATGCAGTCGGTGCACCACGCGGGTTTGCTTCGGGACACGAAGGCGGCCAGCTGACCGCACCCCGTGGTTGCACAGTCCTGGGTCTTCATCGTCGCTGCCACCCTGTCCGCGCACGGCCCCGACCCCGCCCGCACCGTCCTGCCGCGCTCGAAGTAGTCGCGTCACCGGAATATTAGCGGGACTGACCTGCGGACATGGCATGTCCCCCAAGGGCCATGACGGGAGCTACTCGAAGCGGTCTGGGGTGACCGCTCAGGGGCGGAATCAGGTCGATGCCGCGCGGAGAATGGAAGCAGGCGTCTCGGGGTCGGAGAATGCCTCGTCCACCATGCGCAGTGCGGGGACGACGACCGTTGCCTCGATGTGGTCGATGTGGTCGCACGTCCACCCGGTAATTCCCTCCGGCCCCTCGGATTCCGGTCCGAAGAACCGGTCGATACCTGCATCGCTGTAGCCCCAATCGATGAGATCGTTCCGCGTGCACCATCGATCGCGCGGCTCGGTGACAGTGATCAGATAGGTGGTGGTACCGCCGACCACGTTCCCGTTCTCGTCGAACGCGCCGCCGCTATTGCTGACGGTGAGTCCAGGGGCCTTGTCGCGGATTTCGTCCTCGGTCGCCGGCCGTTGATACACGTACCACTCGCCTTTCTAGCGTTATCGCAATTGGGAGCTATAGTCCGATCACTGAATATGCACAGGATGAGCCGGAGGCGTCACCCCTTCTCGGGGTTGGTGTCTCCGGTTTCCTCTTTCGCGCGGAGCTCGGCGCCCAGGCGTAATTTCAGCTCGCGGCGGGCACGCTGCTTCGGTGTCTCCTCCGGCTCGGGTTCATCGTCGACCGGCCGGAACGTCGCCCGTCCCAGCTTGATGTCCGGATGGACCACCAGCTCGGGGCGGCCCTTGTCGTCGGTGAACAGTCCCATCCTCATTCCCCTCATTCCTCGGTGATGTCCCGCAGCTGCACGATCATCCGCCGGCCGATACTGCCGTCAGGGCGACGGTATCGCCCCTCCCCCGCCGAGACCACCTCGAACCGCATCCCTCGCGGCAGCAGGTGCGCGGTGTCGTCGACTGTGTCCGAGCGGCCCAGATACATGCCCCGGCCGGTTTCGATCTCGAACACCACATCCCGATCGCCCAGCGTTCCATCGAGTTCGTGAGCGGCGTGGGTGGCCATCGTGTGCCGGTCGAAATCCAGGCGGGATCCGGGATGCAGGGTCGCGGGTAGGTTGACCGCCTGCTGCGGCACCGCGTGCGGGAGGGTCACCGCGCAGTACAGGATGTGGCCGCGATCGTTGAACCGTTCGGCGGTCTGAATCGCCCGGTCCACCCGCTGGACCTGGGAGCGCATCTTCTCGTCGAGTTGCTGCGCGTCACCGCGAGCCGTCGACAGCGCCTCGCCGACGGTCTTCCACCGGTCCGGGTCGCTGACCAGGTCCTGCACGCCGGTGTAGCCGACCTTCGGCAACTGCGACTGCGCCTTGTGCTTGTTGACCGACCGCACCTTGCGCTGGCGTGAACTCGGCGGCTGGCGAATCGAATCCGGGATCGGCAGCTCCCGGCGTTTACGCTCGGACACATCGGGGACGGTCGCGCGGGGGAAGGCGCGCTCGAGGTCCTTGCGGGCCCGGGTGAACTCCGCGTCCTCGACCATCCGGTCCAGCTGCCGAGCACCGTCGCGCTCCTGGGCGCGGTCGTCGTAGGTGGCGGCCGGCCGATAGCCGGCGGGCTTGGAAGCCGGAGTGGTGCTGGTGCCGGCCTCCGGATCCAGACGGGTCGGCGGCGCATCCGGGCTCACGTTGTACGCCACCAGATCCCCTCCCGCTGCGTCGAACAGCCCCAGATATGACGAAGCGTGGCAGGCATTAGTGTCCCAATTGACGGCCTGCCACGCTCGGACCCGACCGCAAGGCGGGTCTACCGCGGGAGAAGCATCCCGGTGACCAAACCAGTAACTCGCTCCCACGCGTGCTGTCGGCGTTTCCGCCGAACGCACACCAGCATAGCGAAACACGCTGAGATGAAGATCGTTCCTTACGGCGGCGGCCGAGCCGGAGCAACTTGGGAAGGCAGGGGTGACCTTCCCGAACACGCCGCGGTACATCGCGGCAGACGAATCGACCGAGTCCCTGGAATCGGCGCCGTTTACGATCGGTGATGGCGGGGGAACGCCATCACGCGAACAACGAGGGGGAACACGCATGTCTGCAAGTGCGGTCACACAGGCGGAGAAGGCCGGCGCCGCCCCATACAGTCAGGCGCTGCTGTCGGTATACGACACCGTGGTGTTGCGGTGGAGCAACACCCTCGTCTGGCGCTGCCCCAGCGAACGGCTGCTCGCGCACTACAACTCCCACCTCGGTGGCCGGCACCTCGACATCGGCCCCGGAACAGGCTGGTACCTCAAGCGCGCCACCTACCCGACCCTGAACCCGGTGTTGGCGCTGCTCGACCTCAACCCGAACACCCTGCAGATGACCACCGCACGTCTCGCCGACCGTGGCATCACCGCGGCCGCGCACACCGGCAGCATCCTCGCCCCACTACCCGCGGACGTCGGGGTGTTCGACTCCGTGGCCGCGAACTTCGTCCTGCACTGCGTGCCCGGGACCTGGGCGGAGAAGGGCCGCGCGTTCGGGCACATCGCCCAGATCATTGCCGACGACGGGGTGTTCTTCGGCTCGACCATCCTCGACACCGGTGCGCACCACACCCCTCTCAGCCGCGCCCTGAACAGCCTCTACAACGGGCCGATCAAGCTGTTCCACAACCGCGGCGACGACCTCGACGGTCTGCATACGGCCCTGGCCGCCGCGTTCGGGGAGGTCGAGATCACCATTGTCGGCGCCGTCGCGGTCTTCGCCGCCCGCCTCCCTCGGCGCCTGGGCAGCTGATACGGCGCGCGGGAACGCCGGGCCGAACACGTCAGGCCCGGCGCGAACACACACCCCGCTGCGCCTGATCCCGATACTGCCGGCCGACCGAGAGGAACCCCAGTGCCGACACCCGAACCCGACGACCAGAAGATCGTCAGTCTGAATGCCCTGCGTCAGAGGAGAACCGACGACCTACTCTCCGGCCACATACCGCTGACGTCGCTGCTGTACCGCCGACGCGACCGGATCGCCGCCAACCTTCTCGTCTCCGACGTCCTCACCACGTACATGCGCGGATCCGGGATCGGGCCGGCCGGGGTCATGGTCATGCTCGGCATCGCCGACGACGCCCGGGTCCGCGACCTGACCGCCGAGCAGCGCGGGCAGATCACCGACGCGATAGCCGCGACGAGCGGACGGTAACCCACGCGAGGGGACGTGTCATCTTCGCAGTTCAGATGGCATTTCGTGTCTGAGGTCAGGACTCGACCGGAACCAACCGGTCGAGGCGGGCATGGAAGGGGAAACGACCGGGAACGTCGTCGCGCACCGACTCGATCACCGCGTCCTCGCCGTCGATGCTCACGATGACGAACTCCGAGGTGGCGTCGGTATGCACCTTGACGCGGTCACCCACATTCAAACCCGCGCGGGTTCCCGGATTCTCGCTCATAGGACATGACTAACCCGTACGGGTTCGGTGTGCAAGCCGCCGATATTTGCCGGGTTCAATCGTGGCTCTGACTGCCGCAACGGGCGCCACATCAGCTGTGCCGATAGCGGATTGTCTGCCGGTCGCTATCGCGGGCCTCACTCGTGGCGACCTCTGCACGGGGCGAGATCGGAGTCCAGCGAATGGCCGCTGGCAGACGATCCTTCGCGGAATGGGATCCTGGTGCGGGGCCGAAGCGATTTGCCGCTTTCGCGACCCTTGTCGAAAAGACCGCGCCGATGGGGGTTAACTAGCGGGGACGTTACTGCTTCGGGTGATGCACCCGCACGCGCCAGACTAGGAATCCGACGATGACAACTGCTGCTGATTCTCTTTCGTCTCGGTTTCCCGAGGTTGCCGCGGAGTGGGATTTCGAGGAGAACGGCGGTCTGACGCCGGATCAGGTCACTGCGGGTAGTCATAAGAAGGTCCATTGGAGGTGCCGGAAGTCTGGGCACCAGTGGGAGGCCGCGATCTTCAACCGCGCGAAGGGGCGTGGTTGTCCCGTGTGCTCCAACACGAAGGTGCTGGCGGGCTTCAACGACCTTGAGTCGCAGTTCCCCGAGGTTGCCGTCGAGTGGGACTACGAGGAAGAAGGTCCACTGGAAGTGCCAGAACTTCGGACACCAGTGGCAGGCCCAGATAGTTAAGCGCACGCAGACGAATGGTCACGGCTGCCCGGTCTGCTCGAATCAGCAGGTCCTGGCTGGCTTCAACGACCTCGAGTCGCAGTTCCCCGAGGTTGCCGTCGAGTGGGACTACGAGGCGAATGCCGGTCTGACGCCGGATCAGCTCACTCCGGGGAGCAACAAGAAAGTCCACTGGAAGTGCCGGGATTTTGGGCACTCGTGGCAGGCGCAAATTTCTGAGCGCACCCGCGGGGGAACCGGCTGTCCCGTGTGCTCGAACAACAGGGTGCTGGCGGGATTCAACGACCTCGAGTCGCAGTTTCCCGACGTCGCAGCGGAATGGGACTACGAGGAGAACATCGGTCTGACGCCAGACCAAGTGACCGCCGGGAGCAATAAGAAGGTCCACTGGAAGTGCCGGAATGCTGGGCACCAGTGGCAGACCCAGATCGCCAAGCGCACCCAGAATGAGAGCGGCTGCCCTGTCTGCGGCAGCAGGAAGGTGCTTGCGGGCTTCAACGACCTGGAATCGGCGTATCCCGAGATCGCAGCGGAATGGGACTACGCCATGAATAGCCCGCTCCGGCCCGACCAGGTGATGGCGAGTAGTAACAGGAAAGTGCACTGGACGGGAAGCTGTGGTCACAACTGGGCGGCCATCATCGCAAGCCGCACCAACGGCGGTAACGGCTGTCCTATCTGCGTGAATCAGCAGGTCTTGGTGGGCTTCAACGACTTGGGGTCGCAGTTTCCCGAGATCGCGGTGGAGTGGGATTACGAGGAGAACAACGGTCTGACGCCGGGTGAGGTGGCTCCGCGGAGTAGTAAGAAGGTCCATTGGAAGTGCCGGTTCGGCCATCGGTGGGACGCCATAGTCGTGAGTCGCACCAGCGGCGGGAGCGGCTGCCCGTTTTGTTCAGGACGACGTGCCCTGGCAGGGATCAATGACCTGGCATCGCAGTTCCCGGACATCGCTGCGGAGTGGGATTTTGCAAAGAACGCCCCGCTGAGACCGGCTGAAGTCGCTGCAGGATCTGATGTCGAGGCGCACTGGCTGTGCCCCAACGGGCACGAGTACACGATGAAGGTGGAGTGGCGGACCCGTCTCCGCCGCCCGCTGGGCTGTCACTGCCAGGGACGCATGTGGAATGCCCGAAAGCTGGAGGGCTTCGTAGCGGATCTGGCTCAGTACACGGATTCGATGACACCGGCAATGCTGTATGCGGTCTGTCAGCAGGCTGGGGTACTGACATCGTCGAAGTCGGACGTGATCGGGAAGGCGCTGGCCGATCCCACGAGCCTGAAACAGTTGGTCGACGGCAGCGACGCCGGGGCCGGGGATCCCGAACCGTCGGGGCCGCTCGGCGAGAGCACTGAACCGGCGGCGGATCCGGCAGAAGACGATCTCGGTGTGCTCGATCCGGAGGGCCATCTTCCGACGCCTGCGGAGGTAGCGGAAGCGGCCTCCGAACCCGAAGCCCCGCCAGTCGATCCCGACTCGGGCGAGGACTCGTTCACGCTCCCCGCCCTCAAAGTGGACGACATACTCGGCATGGGCGCGAAGTTCTTCGCCAGCGTGGACGAAGACACGGTGGACTTCTTGACGGCGGCTGCGGCCGGACAGATTTGGAAGTTGGCCTACCGTCTGGACTCCGGCGCCATCACGGAGACGGAGCGAGTGCAACTGCAGGCCGAGCTGGACAAGACCCTCGAACCGCGTGCGGACCAGTATTCGGAGGGCATCCGACTTCGCTTCCGGTCCGAGTACGAGCAGGCGCTCGCCATCGTTCCGCCGGCGAACTGGTCGTTCAAGCCGGGAAGCGCCACGGCGATCGTGTCCCCCAACCTGATGCAGCGGCATGTAGCGGCTCAGGTCGTCACGCGCAGGCGCGTCGGCAACTGGTCTGGGACGGGTGCGGGAAAGACCGTGTCGGCGATCCTCGCGGCAGGTCTACTCGAGGCTGGTCAGGGGGACGGCATCGTGCTGGTGGTCTGCCCGAACAATGTCGTCGCGGGGTGGGTCGGCTCCATCAACAACTGCTACCCCAACGCCCGAGTCGAGGCAAAAACGCTTACCCCGACGTGGAAGAGGGGGAAGGGCTCACGATGGTTGGTCGTCAACTACGACCGCCTGCCCGGCAACGAAGGCACCCTCCAGGCGCTCATCGGCAAGAACCTCATCGACATGCTCGTCATCGATGAGGTTCACTACGTCAAGGAGCGGGAGAACGTCGCCCCGTCGCAGCGCCGGAGGGTGCTCTCCGGGGTTGCGGTGGAGGCGGCGAAGTCCAACCCGAACGTCGCCGTGTTGGCCATGTCCGCCACCCCGGTCGTCAACGATCTGCACGAGGCGCGGAGCCTGCTCGAGCTGACCGAGGGCGTCCAGCTTGACGACATCCCAATCGCGAAGACCGTGCCGAACGCGATGCGCTTACATCAGTACCTCACCCGGGTGGGTTCTCGGTGGATGCCCGACTACAGCGCCAACCTTGCCCCGGTCACGGTCCCGCTGGACGTGTCTCACCGCCTCGACGACGTACTCGCGCTCGGAAAGCAGCCCAGCCCGTCCGCGCTGGACCAGATTCTGTTGGCGGACAAGCTCGACACGATCGTCGCGCACTGCCGCTCCGGGGGTAAGACCCTGATCTACACGCAGTTCGTCACCGGCATCGTGGAGCCGCTCACGGAGGCACTGCACGCTGCCGGGCTTCGGGTCGGGCTGTTCACCGGCGATGACAAGGACGGGTATGCCCGCTTCGTCGGCAGGTGGGCGAACGGCGACACGGTCCCGGACGAAGAACGGGTGGACGTACTGATCGGCTCCGAGGCCATCTCCACTGGCGTCGACGGTCTCCAGCACGTCTGCGACACCCTCATCTTCGCCACGCTGCCGTGGACGCACGCGAACTATCAGCAGATCGTGGGTCGCATCCACCGGCAGGGACAGACCGCACGGACAGTCACGGTGGTCATCCCGGCGACGTTCGCAGACATCACAACGCCGGAGGGGCAGGAGAAGCAGTGGTCGTGGTGCGGCCAGCGCTGGGCCCGTGTCGAGATGAAGGAGTCCCTGTCCGACTGTGCTGTGGACGGCGTGGTCCCGAAGGGTGTCTTGGTCAGTCCGACAGAGGCCGCACGCGCCTCGCTCGCATGGCTGCGCAGGCTCAGGGACGACGAGGTGCAGACTGCCATCCGGAAGCCACTCGACCATCTGCTCGGTGAGGACGTCGAACGGATGGCGCCCACCGCCAAGAACCGTCGTTACGGCGATCTGTCTGCGCTGCACGGTGCGTGGGCTTCAACGAATTCCACCGTCACACACAGCAGGCTCGCCGAGAATCCGGCCGAGTGGCGGCGGTACCACGACCTCTACACGGAAGCCCGGCGCAAGTGGGAGACGGTGCCGGCGTACGAATTCGCGAAATGGCTCAACGACGGCCGGCGTCCGTGTGTCGTCGCAGACCTCGGGTGCGGTGAGATGCTGCTCGCCGATCGGGTGAGCAGCGGTCACACAATTCTGCCGTTCGACCATGTCGCGTTCGACGACCGCGTGACTGTCTGCGACATCGCTGCCGTCCCGCTCGATGACGCATCCGTCGACATCGCGATCCTGTCGTTGGCACTGATGGGCAAGAACTACGCCGACTACATCCGCGAAGCGCACAGGATTCTCCCGGTCGATGGGCATCTATGGCTCTGTGAGCCAACCTCGAGCATCGGTTCGGATGAGGCACGCCTGCGAGATGTCCTGTCTGGATTTGGCTTCGACCTCTATCGCGTACAGGGCGAGGGCCAGTTCACGTTTGTGCGTGCAATCAAGTCGGACAATGCTCCCCAAGACGTCACCGCGCCAATCAAGATAGGCACCCATTGATTTCTCATACCGTAAGGGTCGCCAAGCGGGATCCTGACAGACCGCATGCGCCGTCAGACGCAACCTACTTGGTTTCTCCGGATAGGGATCGGCAACCGGCGTCGGAGCGCCACCGTGTGCTCAGGATCGGAGGGACCACGGTCGCCAGCGCCCATCTGTCGGCGGCTGCAGCGGTCTGGCACGCAGCTCAGCGGCCCGTGCCGCGGACAGTCTCGTCCTGCCGCTCCGAACCCAGCCTTCGCCGTCCCAGGAATGCTCAAGGATCAGCCGGAATCTGCCGGTGATCCGTTCGGACAGCTGCCCGGCAGTCAGCGCCTCGGAATACTCGGCCAACTCCCGCAAGACATCCTCCGCGGCCTCATCACACGCGTCACACCCGCACGCGGGAAGCGCGATGTGCGCCCATGCGCCCGCGTCGAGATACAGACCAGGAAACGAAGTGAAGGTGATCGCCAACGGCGCCTGATCTACGCGAATAGGAGTGATCTCCACCAACTCCACCAACTCGACTGTCCGCGACTTCGACCGCGGCGCGGGACCACGAGTGACACTGACCTCGAACCGGCGCTCCAGGTCGGCGATCAGATCCTCGGCAGCCGGAATCAGCGGGGCGAACCGTTCCGGGTTCGTCACCCGCCCGTATGCCTCTGCCGGGGGATCTTCCACCACCGCTCCCTCCTGCACCGATTGCGGCATTCGCTGCCAGTACGTCCATCGTCGTCGGCGACCCAGATCAGCGGCAACGCAATTACCTGGCACAGATCGAGTAGGAACCCTTAGGCGTCGGAACCCGGCGTCTCAGGGGAATCGTCACCGACATGTTCCAGAAGTGGATCCTTGATCGGCTGACTATTGACCGAACGTGAAGCGCAGGTTTGCGTTGATGAGTTCGTTCACTCGCTTGCGCATGCGGACCGTCGTCTCTCCGTCCGGGATTGGTTCGTCGACGCTCAATGTCCAGGACAGAGTGGCGCTGCCGTGTGTTGGGCCGACGAAGTCGAAGCGGATCCGTGCATCCGGCCGCCAGGGCCAGATCGACGTCCGTACGACGAGGTTCGGTTCGACAGCTTCTGCGATCGTGGGACGTTGTTCGTCGTTGTGCAGGATCAGCCACGGACGAACCGGGTCCCGGTCAGGGTTGGTGAGGGCTTCGTAGACGATGCGAGGCGGCGGTGGTTGGGTGCGACGCCGGCTGGCAATTTCGGGCACACCGAACCACTGCCTCTCACTTTTCGATTGCCGATCTGTGCCCGCCATCGATCCCCCTGTGATAACTCACGCAGTGCCCCAGTAATGGCTTGAGCAAAGGACACTCAGCGTGGTCGCCGATGATCTGCTCCTCACGCTCGATCAGGAGCTCATTCAACAGCCAGCGTCCGGTGCTCGTGGGCGATGGAACCGCACCTGCGGGTGCACATCGCCAACATCCCACGTCCTCGGTAATGCCGGAGTGACTGGCGGCGATAAAGCCTTGACGCCGTTGGGGCATCCACTATCGAGAGACACCCACACATGACTAATCCGTTCTATCCGAACCAGCAGGGTCCGAAGCCCGGCCAGTTGGGTCAGCCCAGCCCCGGACAGGGCGCGAAACCTCCGAAGACCCCGAAGCCGCCGATCCGGCCTCCGGGGTGGAACCCCGAGAAGGGGAACAAGCCGTTGTGGCCGTGGCTCCTCGGCGGTGGCTTTTCGATCCTGGTCCTCACCCTCGGTATCGCGGCGAACGTGCAGGACGACACCACGTCGAGCGCAGCTGTCAGCTCCACGAAGGCCGCGGCCACCACCACGCTCTCGGCAGCCGAGTTCAAGCGGCAGAGCGAGGCACGTGCCGCCGAGGCCGAGCGTCAGCGCCTGGCGCAGGAGGAGAAGGTGCGGGCAGCTGAGGCCGAGCGTGCCCGTGTCGCCGCCATCGAGGCCGCGAGGTGGGACCGCAACACCTACGAATCGCTGGGTGAGCGGGACTTCGCGCTGGTGGCAAAGAACCCGGACGCGAACAAGGGCCGCAAGCTCGTTGTCTACGGGCATGTGACCCAGTTCGACTCCGCGACGGGCACCACCCAGTTCCGGGCGAACACGATGGCATCCCCGCAGGACCGCAGCTACAGCTACGACAACAACACCGTGGTGACCGGGGCGGCGAACGTCCTCGCGAACGTCGTGGAGGACGACTTCGTGACCATGTACGTCGAGGTCACTGGATCACATTCGTACAGCACGACCATGGGCGGCAGCACGACTGTGCCGAAGTTCCAGGCGATCATGATCGACGTGACCGGCTCGTCCGAGTAGACAACCCGAATGAACCTGCCCATTGCATGGCCTGACTCGCATTTGGAGTGTCCTTGTCCCTGGTCTGGTCCTTGCCCAGACTTACAGGTACGTCAGCCGCGTACCAGGTGGAGACGTGATTGACGATGGACGGATCGCGGTGGCTTTCCTGGGTGCGGGCCCTTCCGGCTAGCACAGTCCTGGGTGTCGGTGCGGCTGTCGCTGCCGCGGTCTACACGGTCTTGACGATTTTGGCAGCCCCGGTGTGGGCGCGGCTGCTCGCGACGCTCGTGGTAGCTGTGGTTGCAATCGCTGTGGCGTTCGAAAAATTGCGCACCGACCGTCGTGTGAAAAAGGAGAAAGAAGAGGAGGAGAAGCAGAAAGAAGCAGTGGCCGAGGCCAAATGGGTGAATGCTGCGAAAGCCTGCCTACTCTGGCCTCCCATGCCGGTCCGCGAGATCGACCCCTACAAAGAGCTGGGCGTGGCTCGATCGTCCCTCGCGCAAAAATACGCCGAACGGGCAGAACTACTGCCACCGTACGTCGAGCGTGACATCGATGAGCGGGCCCTCAAACGTCTCCGCTCCCATGGGTCGGTGCTGCTCATCGGGACTCGGGCGAGCGGAGTCACGCGGAGCGCATACGAACTGACACTAACCGTACCGGCCTCGTCCCTGGCCATCGTTCCGCAAGGTCCGCACGGCCTCGCGACTGCGCTGGGCGAACTCGATGTTCTCTCGCGGCCTGAGTGCGGGACACGGCAGTTGCTGTGGCTCGATAAGGTCGACACTCTTGCACGAGGTGGCCTGACAGCGACGATGTTGCGTCGCTGCAGAGAGCGCCCGGGGCTGCGGATAGTGGCCACCATCTCGTCGACCGAGTACAAAGTCTGGTCTGCGGAAAACCCCGTTCTAGCCGCGGAATTCGGTGATCCGATCCTGCTCAAGCGGGTGCCCTCTGCCCAGGAGCTGACGCGAGCCGCGGCAGCGTACCCGGGGGTGGACTTCAGCGAAGGCATCGCGGCAGCTTTCACGGTCGTAGCCGAACTGCTCAAACAGCTGAACAGTGGTGACAACACTTGCCCGTACGAGCCGGCCGGGGATGACTGTGCGCTCGCGCGGGAGGTCGTCGACGTCGCCGTTGTCTGGGCCTCCACCGACATCGGCCGTCCACTTCCGGTCGGCCAGCTGCTCGCCTTAGTGCAACAACGATTGGGTGAGCATCGGAGGATCGACGGTAAACACCTGAGGAGAGCCCTGAAGTGGGCGGACTCTCCCGTGGTCGGCAGCGCCTCGCTCCTGGTCCGCGAGACCGACAGCGAGGGCGAGCAGGTTGTCATTGCTCAGGCGGACGTGGCGGAGATCCACCGTGCCGAGGCGGAAGAACCCGACGAGGCGGTATGGACAGCAGCTCTGGATGCCGCTGGCCACGCTGACGACTCCGAGGCTCTCGGGCGTATCGGATTCCGGGCTCACATCGATGGGAACGCCGGCATTGCCGCTCAGGCGTGGGCGATGATCACCGCCATCGACGATCCGGCCGTGGTATCGCTTCGGCGGGCGCTCGCGTTCAGTCGTGGACGTGACGACCCCGCTGGGGAGGTGTCCACGCTGGAGCGGCTATTAGCGCTCACCGAAACCGCCCACGGCTTCGACCACCCGAAGGTCGCAAAGACGCTCACCGACCTGGGGAACGCGTGGCTCAAGTCGGGGCAGCCGCCAGCCAAGGCCCGCGAGCTGTT
>NZ_LTCZ01000439.1:0-34959 GCF_001583455.1 Rhodococcus sp. LB1
AACATCAACGCCATGGCGTTCGGTGTTCTCGACCTGTTCCAGGTGACCGTGCTCGTCTCGCTGTTCGCTCTGATCCTCGCGATGCCCGTCGCCCTCGGCATCGCGATCTTCCTCACCGAGTACTCGCCGAACTGGCTCAAACGTCCGCTGGCGTACGTGATCGACCTGCTGGCCGCCGTGCCGTCGATCGTCTACGGCCTCTGGGGTCTGCTGGTGTTCGCTCCCGCGATCAAGCCGCTTGCCATGTGGCTCAACGAAAAGCTCGGGTGGTTCCCACTGTTCGCGACAGGAAGCGGTTCCATCACCGGCGGTGGCACCATCTTCACCGCGGGTATCGTCCTCGCCGTCATGATCCTTCCCGTCATCACCGCGGTGACCCGCGAGGTGTTCGTACAGACGCCGACGCCCCAGATCGAGGCAGCACTCGCGCTGGGTGCCACCCGGTGGGAAGTGGTGCGAACCACGATCATTCCGTTCGGCAAGTCGGGCTACATCAGCGGGTCGATGCTCGGCCTGGGTCGCGCCCTCGGCGAGACCATGGCGCTCTACCTGATCCTGCGCACCACGTCGCAGCCCTTCGGATGGTCGCTGTTCGACGGCGGCGCCACCATCGCCTCGAAGATCGCTCTCGGCTACGCGGAGTTCAACAACAACATTCAGGCCGGCGCCTACATCGCCGCAGGTCTGGTGCTCTTCGTTCTCACCTTCGTCGTGAACGCCGCGGCCCGCGCCGTGATCGCAGGAAAGAAGGACTGACCCATGACCGCGACACTCGACAAGCCGGTCAAGGCCCCCACCTTCCAGGGGGTCGGTGTCCGCCGACGCATCATCGATCTGACCGCCACCGTCCTCGTGACGCTGGCAGTGCTCGTGGCGCTGGTCCCGCTGGTGTGGGTCCTGGTCACCGCAGTCATCAAGGGAATCCCTGCCCTGACGTCGGCCACCTGGTTCACCCACTCGCTCAGCGGGCTGACGTCCTCGGCGGCGGGCGGCGGCATCTATCACGCGCTGATCGGCACCATTCTGCAGGGAATCGTCTGTGCGGTGCTGTCCATTCCTCTCGGACTGTTCGTCGCGATCTATCTCGTCGAGTACGCCGACCGGAAGTCGCGGCTGGCGAAGCTGACCACGTTCATGGTCGACATCCTCAGCGGTGTCCCGTCGATCGTGGCCGCCCTGTTCATCTACGCCCTGTGGATCGCGACGTTCGGTTTCCCCAAGTCCGGCTTCGCGGTAGCACTCGCCCTGGTGCTGCTGATGGTTCCCGTCGTCGTCCGCAGCACGGAGGAGATGCTCCGCATCGTTCCGCAGGATCTGCGCGAGGCGTCGTACGCGCTGGGCGTTCCGAAGTGGAAGACGATCGCCAAGATCGTGCTGCCCACCGCACTGCCCGGCATCATCACGGGCGTCATGCTGGCGCTGGCCCGGGTGATGGGCGAAACCGCGCCGCTGCTGATCCTCGTGGGTTATGCACCCTTCATCAATTTCAATCTGTTCGGTGGCGAGATGGGCACGCTGCCCGGCGTCATGGTCGCCGAGATGAACAACCCGACCGATGCCGGTACCAACCGCATCTGGGGCGCGGCGCTCACGCTGATTCTCCTCATCGCCATCCTCAACATCATGGCCAAGGTAATCGGCCACTTCTCACAGGTCCGCAGCAAGTGACACATAAACTCGATCTCGAACACCAATCAGTAGGGAGCCGGTAATGGCCAAGCGTCTGGATCTCAAGGACGTCAACATCTACTACGGCAAGTTCCACGCCGTCGCCGATGTCGGGCTGTCCGTCCCCCCGCGGAACGTGACCGCCTTCATCGGTCCCTCCGGCTGCGGCAAGTCGACGGTGCTGCGTTCGCTGAACCGCATGCACGAGGTGACTCCCGGTGCGCGCGTGGAGGGTTCGATCCTGCTCGACGGTGAGGACATCTACGGTTCCGGCATCGACCCGGTCGGCGTCCGCAAGACGATCGGCATGGTGTTCCAGCGTCCCAACCCGTTCCCGACGATGTCCATCAAGGACAACGTGGTGGCCGGACTGAAGCTGCAGGGCGAGCGCAACAAGAAGCGTCTCGACGAGGTGGCCGAGCGGTCGCTGCGCGGCGCCAACCTGTGGACCGAGGTCAAGGATCGTCTGGACAAGCCGGGCGGCGGACTGTCCGGCGGTCAGCAGCAGCGTCTGTGCATCGCCCGGGCCATCGCGGTCTCGCCCGACGTCCTGCTGATGGACGAGCCCTGCTCGGCGCTCGACCCCATCTCGACCCTCGCGATCGAGGACCTGATCACGGAGCTGAAGAAGGACTTCACGATCGTGATCGTCACCCACAACATGCAGCAGGCGGCGCGTGTGAGTGACCAGACCGCGTTCTTCAACCTCGAGGCCACCGGCAAGCCGGGGCGCCTCGTCGAGATCGACGACACCGAGAAGATCTTCTCCAACCCGACGCAGAAGGCCACCGAGGACTACATCTCGGGCCGCTTCGGATAGACCGAGCACACGAGAACGCCCCGACCGGAGATCCGGCCGGGGCGTTCTCGTGTCCGGAGACGGCGGCATCGGGCGAACGAACGGGACGCTCGTACGGTCAGGCCGTACGAGCGTCCCGTTCGCGCGAAAAGTGTTGGCGGAGTTCTACAGTTCCGGGTACGAGGTGAGACTGTCGGCGTCGGCTACGGCGGTCTCGGTGTCGTCGGGCAGCTTGCCGGTGACGAGGAAGATCACCCGGCGGCCCACCTCGACTGCGTGGTCGGCGAAACGCTCGTAGAAGCGGCCGAGCAGGGTGACGTCGACCGCAGCGGCCACGCCGTGCTTCCACTCGCGGTCCATGAGCACGGTGAACAGGTGACGGTGGAGGTCGTCCATCGCCTCGTCCTCTTCACGCAAGCGGGCGGCCCGCTCGGGGTCACGGGTCTCGAGAACCTCGCGGGCAGCGGCGCCGATGGAGACGGCGATGCGGCCCATCTCGGCGAAGTAGCCGTTGACCTCTTCGGGAAGCACGTGGTTGGGATGTCGGCGGCGCGCGATCTTGGCGACGTGGAGAGCCAACGCACCCATGCGGTCGATGTCGGCGACGATCTGGATCCCGCTGACGACCGAGCGGAGGTCGCCGGCGACCGGTGCCTGCAGGGCGAGGAGGGCGAACGCCCGCTCCTCGCAGATGGTGCTGAGCTCGGTGATCTTGTCGTGCTCGCCGATCACCTGCTCGGCGAGGGAAAGATCTGCCTGGAGCAGCGACTGGGTGGCGCGCTCCATGGCGACCCCCGCAAGCCCCGCCATCTCACCGAGCAAGTCGGCAAGCTCGGTCATCTGTTCGTTGTAAGCCACGCGCATGAGGTCACAGCCTACGGTGCACGGGAAACCAAGGCACGATCACACGGTGAACGCGGGGTGAACGACGCGACCCGGCGGGCGCTCATTCGCAGGACGTGTCGCCTGCGTTCACAACCGCGAGGTCCGCGGGGATTTCCACGTCCTCGGGCTGGCCGATTCGCACGTCCGACATACTGAGCGGTGTGTCGATCGGGCTCGGTGTCTGGACGGTCCCGGAGAAGTTCGAACCGAGCGCGACCTCGACGACCGTCCCGAGTCCGGTGGTCGACTCGAGCACCGCACCCGGGAACGACGACGCCAGGGTCGCCGCCTCGGCTTCGTGGCCCGGCGAGAACCGGACGACGGTCTCGCCGCTTGTTCCCGTGTAGTTGCCGACGTTGTAGATCTGGAACCCCTCGGCGGCCAGCGAGTCGGCCACGGTCGCGGCCAGTCCCGACTCACCCGATGCGTTCGACACCTGCACGGTCACGCTGGACGGGTCGACGGCCTGGACCGACAGCGGCGCCGGCGCGGCCTGCGGTTCGGGGGCGGAGGGCAGGGGTTCCGCACGCTTCTCGCCGGGCAGCGCCTCGTCGTCGATGATGGCGCGGAAGATGGCCTTGATGTCGTCGGTGCGGGGAATCTCGTTGCCCCACTCGGTGGTGCCTGCGGTGGGCACCGTCAGGAACGTGACCGCGCCCGCGTCGACGTTCTGCAGTGAGCGTCCGAGCGTGACCAGTGACTTCGTGTCGATGTTCTCGACGAACGTGTCGCGGGTGAACGCGTTGATGAAGCCGTTCAGTTTGCTGGGATTGAGCAGTACCTGACTGGACAGGGCGCCCCGCAGCAGGGCGGACAGGAATCTCTGCTGACGGTTGATGCGGCCGTAGTCGCCGTTGCCCTCCGCCTCGACATGTCTGGCGCGGACGAAGTTCAGTGCGGTCTTGCCGTCGAGCATCTGGGTGCCCGCCTCCGGCAGCACGGTGCCGAGGACGCCGTCCTCGAGCGGCTGGGTGGTACAGACCTTGACCCCGCCGATCTCGTTGACCATCGACTCGAAGCCGGCGAAGTCCATGCCGACGAAGTGGCCGATCTTCAGACCCGACATCTTCTGAATCACCTTCACCAGGCACTTCGGTCCGCCGAGTGCGTAGGTGGCGTTGAGTTTGTCGCCGTCGGCGGCGGGAAAGGTTTCCTCGGTGTAGGTGCCGCTGGCGTTGTCCCAGCCCTGGCAGACGGGCCGCTCGACATCGAGGTCGCGGGGGAACGACACCGCGACCACCCGGCTCCGGTCGGCAGGGATGTTGACGAGCATCACCGTGTCGGCGCGGGATCCCTCGGCGTCGTCGATGGTCCCGGCACCCACTTCGCCGCTCGCGCCGGCACGGGTGTCGCTGCCGACGATGAGATAGGTCTCGTCACCGGTCTGCCCGACGGCGTCGACGATGTCGGTCGACTCCGTGTCGAGTGCCGCGATCTGGTCGAACTTGCCCTCGGTGGAGCGGAGGTAACCCCAGACGATGCCGGTTCCGGCGAGTGCGACCACCGCCACGAGCGCGACGACGGCCCGTCCCGCTGCACGCAGACGCTTGCGTTTACGGGTCTTGTTGAGGGCCAGGCGGGTGGTGCCCGGGTTGCCGACCACCTGCGGTACCGCGGTGGTCTCGGCGGAATCCGCGACCCATTCGGGCTCGGGCGTGCTCTGCGGGGGCTCCGGCTCCGGCGGCGGAGGCGCGGCAGGGGTCTCCCGCGGCGGAATCCCGGGAGGCGGCGGCTGCCGCTCGTCGATCGGGTCAATGATCTCCGTTTTGTCCGGATCGTCCGGCTCGCCCGGTTCTTCCCCGGAAACCTTCTTCACCAGGTCTGCGACGGAGAGCGCTTCGGTGGGTCCACCCGCGGCCCGGCGGCCGATCCGGCCACTGTCGTGGCGGGACGGTTCGGTGCGTTCTACCTGCGCACGGCGCTCGGGTGGCGCGGTCCGTTCGGGTGGCGCGGTCCGCTCGGGCGGTGGCTGCCGCGGCGGGAGTCGCCGCGGCCGTCCCGACTGGGCTTCTCGGTAGCTGGGATCCGCGAGAGGACGCTCCCAGGGGGCGCGGGATTCGGGAGTCGGTGAGTCCGAGCTGTGATCATCACCCACCGATGCAACCTGACCTCTCCGCCGACTCCGACCTCCGTCGGCCTCGACGGATTCCAGCCATAGTACTTATCGAGCGTCGGGGCTCCACACATGTAGCGAGGTGACGCGCGTTCGTGCTGCTAACCACCAGAATGCATGAGGTCGGCGCCGGCGGGTACCAGGCAGTCGTCGGGGTCGTCGAGCCATCCCTCGGGGAGCGCGACCGTTCCGGGTGACCCCTGCCGTCCCCGCGGTCCCTCGGCGTCCTTGGGGAACGGGATGGTCGGATCGAGCTGAACCAGGAGGTCGTCGAGTTCGGTGAGGGTGCTCACGAGGGCCATCGCGACCCGCAGCTCGGACCCGGCGGGGAAGCCCCGCAGGTACCAGGACACGTGCTTGCGCAGTTCACGCAGGCCCTTGTCCTCGCCGTGGTGATCGGCGAGGAGTTCCGCGTGCCGGCGGATGATCGTGGCCACCTCTCCGAGATTGGGCGGAGTGGGCTGCGGGTTTCCGTTCAGTGCGGCGCTCAGCTCCGCGAACAGCCATGGGCGCCCGAGGCATCCGCGCCCGACGACGACGCCGTCGCACCCGGTCTGTTCCATCATGCGGGCCGCGTCCTCGGCGGCGAAGATGTCGCCGTTCCCGAGGACGGGCACGTCCGTGACGTGTTCCTTGAGCCGGGCGATCTCGTTCCAATCGGCCGTGCCGGAGTACCGCTGCGAGGCGGTACGCGCGTGCAGTGCGACCGCGGCGGCGCCTTCGCCTGCGGCGATCCGGCCGGCGTCGAGATGCGTGTGGTGCTCGGCGTCGATGCCGACGCGGAACTTGACGGTCACCGGGACGTCGGTGCCCTCGGTCGCCTTCACTGCCGCCGCGACGATCCGGCCGAACAGGGTGCGCTTGTACGGCAGCGCCGCGCCGCCGCCCTTGCGGGTCACCTTGGGAACCGGGCAGCCGAAGTTCATGTCGATGTGGTCGGCCATGTTCTCGTCCACGATCATCTTGGCCGCGGCGTACGTGGTGTCGGGGTCGACGGTGTACAGCTGCAGCGACCGCGGGGTCTCGGTCGGGCCGAACGTCGTCATGTGCAGGGTCGCGGGCTGCCGTTCGACCAGTGCACGGGCGGTCACCATCTCACAGACGTACAGGCCGGACGTGCTGCCCGCGCGCTCCGTCTCGAGCTCACGGCACAGCGTGCGGAACGCGACGTTGGTGATCCCGGCCATGGGGGCCAGAACCACCGGGCTGCGCAGCTCGAGCGATCCGATACGAAGGGATGACATTGACGACCTCTGGGAAAGTGCTGGAACAAAAACTGTGCCCGGTACCGAATCCGGTACCGGGCACAGGATAACTGTTTACGTCACGAAGCCTTCTGCTCGCGCTTCTTGGCCTCGCGGGCCAGCATGCGGTCGCGCTGCTCCTCGAACTTGGTGGCCTGGCCCTCGAGGTTCTCGAGGAACTTGCCGAGGCTCTCGCGGACCTCTTCGCCGCGGGCGGTGAAATCGGTCCGCTCGAAGATGTTCCACTTGCGCAGGACGGGCATCACGACCTCTTCGAGGTGCTGACGCAGGTCGTAGATGCCGTGCTTGGCCATGAGCACACCGTTGCGCCGGAAGTTCGGCATGCCGGCGCCCGGCATCTGGAAGTTCTGGACGATCATGTTGATGGCCTCGAGCGCCTGATCGGGCGAGAGGTCGAGGGCAGCGCCGCACATGTTGCGGTAGAAGATCATGTGCAGGTTCTCGTCGGCGGCGATGCGCTGCAGCATCTTGTCGGCGATCGGGTCCTTGCACGCCTTACCGGTGTTGCGGTGGCTGACGCGGGTGGCGAGTTCCTGGAACGTCACGTACGCGACGGAGTGGAGGAAACCGGCATCGACGTCGGCGGGGGAGGCGAAGCCGTTCGTCATGTGCTCCATGCGGAAACGCTCGAGCTGGACGGGGTCGACGGCGCGGGTCACGACGAGGTAATCGCGCATCACGATGCCGTGACGGTTCTCCTCGGCGGTCCAGCGACCGACCCACGTTCCCCACGCGCCGTCCTGCGAGAAGTTCTCGGCGATCTCGCGGTGGTACGACGGCAGGTTGTCCTCGGTGAGGAGGTTCGTGATCATCGCGGCCTTGGCGACCTCGTCGAGGTGCGACTGCTCGGGATCCCAGTCGATGCCGCCCATCGCGGCGAAGTTGCGTCCTTCGTCCCACGGAACATAGTCGTGGGGATGCCATTCCTTGGCCATGGAGATGTGGCGGTTGACGTTCTCTTCTGCAACCGGCGACAACTCCTGCAGCAGTTCGAGTTGGGTCAGATCCCTCGCCATGTGTAATGCCTCCAGTAGCTCAATTTGACTTTGTTCAGCCTACGGCACCGTAAGTAGGTTGGTAAACGCCGTCGGCGGCCCGGGAACCGTCCAAGTTACCGATCCGTAATGGATCTTCCGGGATGTGTCGCCGCCACGCGGCGAACCGTTACATGACAGTGTACTGATGAGCGTGCGTGTGCGGTGACCAGCGTAATCATCGCAGGGAGAGATCATCACAGCGACGCGCGGACAGTTGTGGACGATCACAGATTTGTCGGTCTCCACAGATTCCCCGCCGTAACTCGAGCCATGTCGGCGGTTGCGCGGAAACCCGTTCGTCCGAGCTGTCGGTCTCCTGGGAATTCGATCCACCCCAGGTGTGAATATCGCCACCCGGGCCCAGTCCGCCGCCCGCACCCTCTCCGAGCAGGCCACCCAGGACCCAAGGCGCGCCCGCCGACGAGCGTCGGCAGCGCCGACTTCACCGCGGTCTCGGCGGTGGGAAATCCCGCTTATGTCCGTTATGCCGGTTGCGGTCGGTCTGGGCGCTGCCGACAATCGTCACATGGGCAACAACATGAGCCGCCTGGAACAGATCGTCGCCGAGTTGCCCGAAGCCGTGCGCGTGGACGTCGCCCAATGGGACGGACACCCGACGTTCCGGGTGCGGGGGAAGAACTTCGTGTTCAGTGACGTGGAGGCCACCCGGTTGACGGTGAAGCTCACCGTCGACGAGGCCGAGGCGGTCGTCGCAACGGAACCAGGGGCCGAGCCCGCGGGATACGGTCTCGGTAGACACGGCTGGATCGCACTGGACGTCGCGGACGCGGACGAGCCTCGGTGGGAACAGCTGCGTGAGTGGATCAGGACGTCGTACACGCTCGTCGCCCCGAAGCGACTGGCCGAGCAGGTGCTGGACGAAGAACCGTTGCCGACGCAGGGAGACCAGTCATGACGACCGAGGACAGCGCATCCACTTCCACACCGGCGAAATCGGGCCTGCCGGCGTGGGCCAAGAAGGCCATCGGCATCGCAGTCCTCCTGGTGGTACTGGTCATCGCCTACTTCATCCTCGCGGCCTACCTCCCGCGGGCGTGGGCCCAGAACGTGGGCGGACTGGCGAACGGCAGCTTCGGCGGCGGCATCCTGTGGGGACTGTTGTTCGGCACCCTGTGCACCCTCCTGCCGCTGCTGCTGGTCCGCGGAGCGTGGCGGCTGTTCCGCCGACGCCGGTTCAAGCCGGTGCAGATCGTGTTGTTGATCCTCGGTGTCCTGGTGGTGCTGCCCAACCTGCTGACGCTCAGTGTGGTGCTCGGCGGCAACAGCGCAGCGCACGCGGGCGAACGGATCATGGACGTCGACGCGCCCGGATTCCGCGGCGCGTCACTCGCCGGCGCCATCATCGGAGTGGTGCTGTTCCTCGGCGTCGCCGGAGTCAGCTTCACGTACCGCAAGCGCGGCGAGGATCTCGCCGAGATGCGAAGAGACACGAAAGCGAAGGACGGACAGGTGGGCGACGGGCCGCCGGCCGGACCGTCACCTGCCACGCCCTAGCGCATTCACCACACGAGCACGGGCTTGATCACCGTGCCCGCGGCCTGATCGGCGACGGCGCGGTTGATGTCGTCGAATCGATACTCGGTGACGAGACGGTCGTACGGGAACTTCCCGTCCGCGTGCAGCGCCAGCAACTGCGGAATGAACTGCTGCACCGACGAATCGCCCTCGACGCAGCCGCGGAGGGTCTTGCCGTTCAGCATCAGATCCTGAATGTTCACCGCCATTTCGGGTGCGCCGAGGCCGACGACCACCGCGCTACCCCGCGCGCGCAGGGACGACAACGCCTGGCCGACGACGGCGGGGATCCCCGTCGTGTCCAGGGTGTGGCTGGCGCCGCCACTCGTCGCCGCACGGATCGCGGCGACCACGTCCTGCGAGCCGGGATCGATCGCGACAGCGCCGAACTCCTCCGCGAGCGCGCGTCGCGCGGGTACCGGATCGACGGCGAGAAGCGTTGCGACGCCGACTGATCGGGCTGCGAGCAGCGCGGCGAACCCGACACTGCCCGCGCCGAAGACGACCACACTGGAATCGCGGCCCGGCCGGAGCACGTTCAGTACCGCGCCGGCACCCGTCTGGAACCCGCAGCCGAGCGGCGCCGCGGCGGCCAGGTCGACGGACTTGTCGACGACGACGACGTTGTCGGCCGTCGCGAGGACGTGCTCGGCGAAGCTGGACTGGCCGAAGAACGCGGCGCGCACGGACTCGCCGTTCTGGGTGACGGTGGCCGAACCGTCCACGCGTCGGCCCGAACTGTTCAGCCGGTGCGCGTCGACGCAGTACGCCGGACCCGCGCTTCGGCATTGGTTGCAATCGCCGCAGTGGCGGTAACTGAGAATCACGTGATCACCGGGCACCACCCCGCTCACGCGTGACCCGACGTCCACGACGATCCCGGCACCTTCGTGCCCGAAGACGGCGGGGCCGGCGGCGCGGGGGAGGGCCGCCTTGGTGAAGAGGTCCGTGTGACACAGGCCGGTGGCGACGATGCGCACCAGTACCTCGTCCGCGCGGGGCTCGTCGAGTTCGACGGTCTCCAGCGTGAACGGAGAATCGGGTCCGCGTGAGACCGCTGCTGTGACCTGCATTGGAGCTCAGTCTCTTTCGAGCAGGAAGTAGTAGTGCCGACCGCCGTCGAGGACCAGTGCGGACTTGCCGTTCATGATGCCCATGAGGGTGGAGTCGTCCACCTTCTTGAAGTGATCGAAGATGGGTGCGCCGTCGTACACCATGGTCGCGGTAACCTCACCCCGGAACTCGACGTTCCACAGGCTGGCTTCGCCGTTGCCGCCCTTGACGTCGGAATAGAAGTTGCCGTCCGCGTCACGGCAGATCAACGGCTTCGCGTCCTCGAGGGAGTGGAACGTCTTTCCGTGCCAGCGGCTCGCGAACAGCTTCTCGTGGAGGCGGTGTCCGGTGGCGAAGTCGTCGCCCTTCCAGCTGCCGAGGATGTCTTCGGCCCTGACGGTGTCGAGCGCCGCCCACACGGCGTCGAGTTCGTCGGGGGAGACGCCGCTCTCGCGCCCCCGGAGCTCGTGGAACGTGCTGCGGGCCTGATCGATGTCCATGAAAACGGTCCTTGGGGTGAGGGGTGCGAGCTTCACGAACCAAATTGTTCGTCAACTGCGCACGCTACGCCGAACCAGATGGTTCGGCAACGGGCAATTTAGGATGTCGGAATGCGAACTGCGGGAGAAGCCACACGAGAGCGGATCCTCGCCGCGGCCAAGGAGGAGTTCGCCCGCCACGGAGTCGCCGGAGCCCGGATCAACCGCATCGCGGAGGCGGCCCGAGCGAGCAAGGACCGTCTGTACGCGTACTTCGACAGCAAGGAAGCCCTGTTCGACGCCGTCATCGCGCAATGGATCGCCGAGACGACGGAACAGACGGCGTTGCGGGGCGACGATCTGCCGGGCTACGCGGGCCGGTTGTTCGACGACTATGTGGCGCACCCCGAGAACGCGAGGCTGCAGAAGTGGGCCGACCTGGAGGTGCGCGAGCAGATCGCGGACGGCGATGAGCGGATCCGCACGCTGCGCCCCAAGATCGCCGAGATTCGGCGTGGGCAGCAGGAGGGATTCGTCGACCCGTCGTGGAACGCAGGCGAGCTGCTGCTCGTGATCACCGACATCGCCCTGTCGCTGGCCACCGACCGTGGCGGCCGCAGGCCGGCGGGGGCAAAGTCGGGGGAGCGCACGGTGGCGCAGCGGCGGCAGACCACTGTCGAGGCGGTTCGTCGTCTGATCGGGGCGCCTGCGGCGGCGGAAGCGCCGGGCCGCTAATGAGTGCTCGTGCCCCTTACCCGGCATGGTGCCGAGTAAGGGGGGAGTGCCCCCAGTAGGGCTCGAACCTACGACCTGCGGATTAAAAGTCCGTAGCTCTACCAACTGAGCTATAGGGGCGCGGGGCCAGAGTCTAGTGCGCAGACAGTGACCGAGAAAACAGGACCCCCGGCACGGCGCGCCGCGTGGGGGTGAAAAGGGTCGGCTCGGGTGCGCACCCCCTGCAGCGCACCCGAGCCGAACCAAATTATACCACTTGGTGTGTTTTCGGCAGCGGTCCGGTTTCAACTCCATAAAGGTCTTCAGGTTGGTTTCTAAGAAGTTTCCATGATCTACAGACTGCTCTGTCGGTTCTTTCAAAACGGGGATACTGTTATGTGTGGCTCCATGCTCGTCCCCGAAGGGCGAAAAGCGGGGTTACTACATCTGGGAGAGGGATTCACCGTCATGGCACGTCAGCAGGAGCGTGCGCGACGCACTCGCGCTGCACTGGTGGAGTCGGCCGCGATCGAGTTCGCGAAGCGCGGCTATGCGGCGGCGTCGGTCAACACGATCCTCGAGGGCTCGAACGCCACCAAGGGGGCGATGTACTTCCACTTCCAATCGAAGGAAGAACTCGCCCGGGCCGTCCTTCGATCCGGAGTGGAGCAATTCACCGCCCTGACCGACAGGTGGACGAGTCGCGCGGACATCGGGCCGTTCGAAGCCCTTCACGGTTTCGTGATCGACCTGGCGAAGCTGTTCCATTCGAGCGTCATCGTGCGGGCCGAGTTCCGGCTGATCGTCGAACCCGAGTTCTATCCGGACGTGCAGTCCGGTGGCTCGCAGGTGTGGGGGCGCACCGCACACGAGTTCGCGATCCGCGCTCAGCGCGACGGTCTGCTGCGTGCCGACGCCGACCCCGAGAAGTTCACCCGGGTCCTGGCGGCGGCTCTCGCCGGCCAGCGGTACATGTCCGACATGACGGCACTGGAGGGTGACCTCGGCGAGCGGTTCGCGGAATCGCTCGAAGTGATCCTCGAAGCGATGGCTTCACCCGAATGGCTGGAGAAGTTTGCGCGGGAAGGCTGGCCGGATTCCGGTTCAGAACTGCCCGATTCGTAGTCTGACCTGGCGATTTGGGAAATTCTCGATCCGTGTCCTAAGCTATCCAAGCTCCCAACGGAACGCCGTTGAGGTACTGGTTCGGAGAAATCCGGCGGGCCCCCTTCGTCTAGCGGCCTAGGACGCCGCCCTTTCAAGGCGGTAGCGCGGGTTCGAATCCCGTAGGGGGTACGTTTGACCGGTGTCGAGCATGCGGTATGGTTCGACGGCAGTAAAAGTGACACGCAGTAACGCTTTACACTTGTAAAGCACAGCAGGACAAAGCAAGGCCCTGTGGCGCAGTTGGTTAGCGCGCCGCCCTGTCACGGCGGAGGTCGCGGGTTCGAGTCCCGTCAGGGTCGCAAGTGTGTTGCCGATACCGAGTATCGGCAACACAATGCGATAGGCATTCGGTTCGGGTGCCGTCCGGCCAGGTAGCTCAGTTGGTACGAGCGTCCGCCTGAAAAGCGGAAGGTCGCCGGTTCGATCCCGGCCCTGGCCACCACGATTCACCGAAGCTCCGTTGTCGAGAACGTCGACAGCGGAGTTTTTTCGTTTGCCCGCGTGGCTACGGGGCGATCCGCAGTGAGTCGACGAGGCCGTCGCTGAGAACGAACTCGTACCTCAGTTCCACCGGGCTTCCGGGGAAATTTCCTTCCACTGTGGTGGTGACCACGTAGCTGTCGTCGGCGACCGTTTCCGTTCCGGTCACCTCGACCGTGTAGGTGTATTTCGATTCGAGGTCCCTGCGCCATTGCCGGATGCCGTCGCGCCCGCGGACGGTCCGGCCTTCGTCGGTCACGGCCCCGTGCTCGGTGAAGCACGCTGTGAGCGCATCGAGGTCTCCTGCGTCGGCTGCCCGAAAGTAGCGCGTGACGATCTCGGGCGTCGTGGTGGTGCTCATGGTGTTCTCCCTGTTCCTGCCTGGGTGTTGTCCTGCCTGTGTGGCAGTCCGCGTCTATAGCGATGCTATAGAAGTAGCATAGCGGTGTGACAAAGAAGAGTGTGGCCGGTGACGCCCGAGACCGTCTGCTGAAGGCGGCGGCCCAACTGCTCGACGAGGCCAAGGGCACGCCCGTGTCCACCCGCGCCGTCTGCGACCTCGCCGGCGTGCAGGCCCCGACGCTGTACCACCACTTCGGCAGCAAGCAGGGCCTGTTCGACGCGGTCGTGGAGTACGGGTTCGGCCAGTACGTCCGGGCCACGAACCAGCGGGGGGACGACCCGGTCGACGACCTCCGGCACGGCTGGGACGATCACGTCCGCTACGGGCTCGACAATCCCTCGTTCTACGTCCTGCTGTACGGGCAGATCGCCCCGGGCAAGCCGTGTGCGGTGACGTCCGTCGCCGAGACGAGGCTCCTCGAGTTGCTGACCGAGATCGCGCAGCAGGGACGGCTGCGGGTGACGCCTGCGGTCGCCGCCGGGCAATTCGTGGCGGCGAACGTCGGCATGACTCTGCACCTCATCGCGCAGCCGGAGGGCCGGGCCGACCTCTCGCTGTCACGGGCACTGCGCGACAACGTGATCGCCGGGCTGATCCGGCCTGCGCCCACTGTGCGGTCGGAGGCCTCGCGAGAGGTGGTCGAGAACGCGGACGCGCTCGCACGCGCCCTCGACGCCGACGCGGGGCGGTCCGGGTTGAGTGCCGGCGAACTTCTCGTGCTGCGGGAATGGCTCGACAAGCTGGCGGCAGCGACCTAGGACTCCGAGCGCCGCCGTAGGGTGTCGAAGATCTCGCGGTAGTGCAGGTGAGCCATGAAATGACCACCGGGGCGGATGTTCAGCGTGGCGCCGGGAATGCGGCGGGCGAGCTCGGGCGGCCAGAGCGTGGGCACGAGTTCGTCCTCGGTTCCACCCCAGACGTCGACCGGCACGATCAGATCCTCCGGCGCGAACCCCCACGGCCGCATCCACGCGCGGTAGTCCTCCACCATCCCGGGCGCCGTCCGGAGAGCCTCGCCGGACATGAGCGAGAAGTTCCGGACGGGTTCGGAGCGGAGAACGGCTGCGTCCGCGGCGCCGAGGTCGCGGGCGCCGAGTCGCCGGAACAGCCGCGGAGCACGCAGCGCGACGGCGGCCATGACGCGAAAGCAGATCCGCGCGACCAGCGGGGCGTACTGGGACAGCCGGGTGAACGCGCGGTCCCCGGCAGGAAGCTGGGCGAACACCCCGGGTTCGGTGAGGGGCAGGGCCCCGGCGATCACCGCGATACTCGTCACGCGCGCCGCCACACCGGAGCCCACCGCGAGCGCGTACTGTCCGCCCATCGACCACCCCATGACTCCGAAACGGCCGACGCCGAGGTGATTCACGAGGTCTTCGACGTCCCGGGCCCAGTCGAGGACCGTCCGGCCCGGCTGCGGATCCGACAGTCCGATCCCCGGACGGTCGGGGGACAGGAGACGGATGCCCGCGTCGCGAGCACTCCGGTCGGCGGCCGCGACGTCGAGGCGGCCGGCGAGCCCGCCGTGGGCGTTCACGACGGTGAATCCGCGGGGGTCGCCGTACTCCGCGAAACCCATCAGGCGTCCGTCGCGCAGCCGGATCACACGATCCTCGGGTCCGACATGAACTCTGGGCACGGGAACCTCCGGCGGTCGAGGCGAGTCTATCCGGGGGAGGCCCACGCAATCCGGACATCGTGACGACCGGAACCGGTGCCGTCGCCGGACGGCACCGAGGTGACTGTCGCTAGGCTGACGTCCATGAGCAGTGCTGAAGAGCCGCTGACGGCGGGCCGCGACGGGCTACTGTCGTTGCTTCGCAACGGGCAGCTGCCCTCGCGTGGGGCCAAGGCCCCGCAGCGGGAGCGTTACCAGCGGATCGTCGCCGCAGCGATGGAACTCGCCTCCGAGGGCGGGTACGACGCCGTGCAGATGCGGGCCATCGCCGATCGGGCGGGCGTCGCGCTGGGCACCGTGTACCGCTACTTCCCGTCGAAGAACCACATGCTGGTGATGGGCCTGTTGATGGTGTTCGAGGGGATGCGGTCCCGGTTCGAGGACGTCGCGATCCCGGGGGACACGCCGTCGGAGCGGATCCTGTTCGTCCTCCGGAAGAACACGGAAGTCCTCGAGAAGGACCGGCCGCGCTACGAGGCCCTGGTGCGCGCGTTCATGTTCGCGGATGCGTCGGCCTCGGCCGAACTGGATGCGTTCGGCGCGCTGATGACCGAAATGTTCGCCAAGACCATCGGTGTCGAGCACATCTCCGACGACCAGCTGAACGCCATCCGTGTGATCGGCGACGTCTGGATGTCGAGCCTGGTGTCCTGGGTGGCCGGCCGCATCTCGGTGGACGAGGTGATGGCTCACCTCGGGCTCGCGGTCCGTCTCGTGTTCCGGCGCCTCGGCGGCTGATTCGTCAGCCGACGCGTCCGAAGTAGGCGTCGCGAATCACCGCCCGGTCATCGATCTCGCCTGCGTCCGCATCCATGACGACGCGTCCGACGTCGAGGACCGTGACGTGGTCGGCCACGCTCATCGCGGCGTCGACCGCCTGCTCGACGAGGAGCACCGCCAGCCCCGCTTCCTTGAGGGCGGTCACGCGTTCCATCACTTCGTTCACGATCACCGGCGCCAGCCCCCCGGAAGGCTCGTCGAGCAGAAGCAGTGTCGGTTCGGCCATCAGCGCCTGCCCGATCGCCAGCATCTGCTGCTGCCCGCCGGACATCGCACCCGCGAGCAGGTCACGTTTCCGGCCGAGGACGGGGAACAAGTCGTAGATGCGCGCGACCTCCTCGCGTACGGCCGACCGTCTCATCTTGCGGACGTACCCGCCGAGAATCAGGTTCTGTTCCACGGTCTGCCGGTGGAACACCCTCTTGCCCTCCTGCACGTAGGCCATCCCCTGGCGGACCCTCCGGTGCGGCGCCACCTTCGAGATGTCGCGGCCGTCGAACTCGATCGTCCCGGCCGAAACCTTGTTCAGTCCCGAGATGGCACGCAGGGTGCTGGTCTTCCCTGCACCGTTCCGCCCGAGCAGCGCGGTGACCTTGCCGGGCCACACGTCGAGCGAGACGTCCCACACCACCCGGAGGTCGCCGTAACCGGACTGCACATTCCGCAGGCTCAGTAGGGGCTTCGTCGTCTGCTCGCTCATGAGGTCGCCTCTCCGGCCAGTTCCGTGCCGTCGGCGACTACGCCGAGGTATTCGCTGAGTACGCGAGGGTCGTGTTCGATCTCGGACGGCGCACCCACCGCGATGACGCGTCCCTGGGCGAGCACGACGATGGTGTCGGCGAGTGCGAGTACCAAGCGGAAATTGTGCTCGACCAGCACGATCGTGCATCCGGCATCGCCGAGTTGCCGGATCAGGCCGGCAAGCCGTTCCACTTCGTCCTCGTCGAGGCCGGACGCCACCTCGTCGAGCAGGAGAAGCCGTGGCTTCGCGACCACCGACCGGGCGACCTCGAGTAGCCTCCGCATTCCCAGGGGCAGTGCGGTGGCGGTCTCGTCGCGCAGATGCGACAGCCCCACGATGTCGAGTGCGCGTTCCGCCTCGGCGACGTCGCCGACGCGGACCTTGTGGTGGCGGGGAAGCCGCAACACGGTCGACAACATCGACACTCGATCGGTGCTGTATCGACCCGAGGCCACGGCCTCGAGAACGGTGACGCCGTCGGGGATGTCGGGTGTCTGGAAGGTTCGTGCCACGCCGCATCTGGCGACCTGTTCCGGCGCCCTGCCCTGGACTTCGTTGTCACCGATCAGGATTCGTCCGCTGTCGGGACGGTAGAACCCGCAGATCATGTTCAGCATCGTGGTCTTGCCCGAGCCGTTCGGCCCGATCAGTGCGGTGATGCTGCCGGGTTCCGCACGCAGCGACGCATTGTCGAGCGCCTGGTTGCCGCCGAATGCCTTCGAGATGCCGTCGACCACGAGTGTCCGACCCGACATCGGTTCCATCGCAGACCGGCCCGTGTCCGCGTGGCGGGTTCCCGTTCGCGTGCCGGTCAGGCCTGCCGCCCGGTCCAACCGGGCCGCGGCCTGCTTGGCGACTTTCGCGAGGCCACCACTGAGGAGGACGCCGCCGAGAATCAGGAATCCACCGTAGAAGACCAGCGCATACTGCTGGAACTCGGACGATTGGTTGGGGCCGAGCTGCATGATCGCTGCCCCGATCGCCGCGCCGTAGACGCTCGTCGCACCGCCGAGGATGCACGCCGCCAGAACTGCTGTCGCGAAGGTGAATCCGAACGCCTCCGGAGAGACGTACATGTCGATGTTCGCGAACAATGCGCCTGCGAGGCCGGCGGGGAACGCGCCGATCGCATAACCGAGAAGTTTCATCCGGAACACCGAGATGCCCACCGAGGAGGCCAGTACCGGGCTCTGTTTCAGTGTGCGGAACGCGATACCGTGCCGGGAGACCACCAGGTTGCGCATGACCGTGAACCAGAGGATCGCGACGATGACGACGACCATGTAGAACCTGTCCGCGTCCACTACTTCACCGAACAGGGTTGCCGGTTCGATGCCGCTGAGTCCGTTCCGGCCACCGGTGGTATCCCCGAAGACGGCAATGATGTCCGGGACGAGGAGAACGAGGAAGAACGAGGTCATCGCCAACGACCAACTACCGAGACGCAATCCGGGGATACCGGTGACGATGCCCACCGCGAGCGCGACCAGACCCGAGGCGATCAACTGCAGCACGATGTCCGTGTAACCGGCGATCGACATCAACCCGGCGGTATAGGCCCCGGCCGCGTACATCGCGGCCTGGCCGAGCGCGAGTTCACCCGCATAGCCGAGACTGAGGTTGAGTCCGCTGACGACCAGCGCGAGGATGCAGGCGAGTTGTACCTGGCGGGACAGCGCGAAGTCGAGACCGAACTCCGGCAGGAACAGCACGAGGAGGCCGACGGTGAGCGGGAAGAGCCAACTCGGAACCGATCGAATCAGGCGCCACAAGGACATTGGTTACACCACCCGTTCCCGCACCCGGCCGAACAGTCCGGCCGGACGCACCATGAGGATCGCGATGAGGACCACGAAGACCGCGATGTTGCTGTACTGGCTACCCAGCTCGAGAGCTGCGAACGACTCGACGAGACCGACGGTGAGACCCCCGACCAGTGCGCCGGGGAGCGAGCCGAACCCGCCGATCGCCAATGCGACGAAGCCCTTGATGGCCAGCGCCGAACCCAGTGTGGCCACCGCGAACGTCTTGGGACCGACGAAGAGCCCGAGGAAGCCGGCGAGAGCGCCGGAAAAGGCGAACGCACCGAGGGCGAGCGCCCGGACGTTGACACCGCGTAGCAGGGCCGCTTCGCGGTCCTCGGAGATGCCCAGGAGGGCGAGACCCGTCATGGTCCGTGTGCCGACGCGGCCGAGGACGACCACCAGCACGATCGCCAGAATCAGCAGCACGATCTCGACCGGATAGGTGCGGCCGCCGAGTACCGTGATCGGATCGTTCGAACCGAAGAACGGGACGGTGAGCGGTTCGCTTCCCCAGATCAGCTGCGTCGCACCGTTGATCAGAGTCGCGGCGCCGAGCGTGGTGACGAGCTGATTCTGGGGATCACGGACCGGCCGGACTGCGACGATCTCCTCGATGCCGGCCAGGATCGTCACCGTGACCGTCGCGATCACCGCGACGACGAGGACCGGCAACTCCAGGGTGACCAGTCCGGTGTAGGCGACGAAGGTTCCGACCATCATCAGCTGGGCCTGAGCGAAGTTGAACGTGTGGGACGAGATGAAGACGATGTTGTAGCCGATCGCTACGAGCGTGTAGACCGCCCCCAGCGCGAGGCCCGACCAGACAATGGTCACCGGGATCTCCTGTGGTCGAGGGTCACGCGCTCGGGTTTCCGTACTGGCCGTTGAGGAGTGGGCTCGGGGGCACGAACGTGTACGCTTCGTCTCCCGGTTTCGATGCGTGGGAGTCTGCCGAGAAGTGGTAGGACGGGGAGAACGCGGTCTCGGCGCTGTCGAGGACTTCCTGGTTCTCGAGCGCATCGGCGAGGGCTTCGGGATCGGACGAGGATCCGGCCTTGTTCGCGGCGGCCACCACGAGGGGCAGTGCGTCGTAATTGTCGGCGAGGATCAGCGTCGATGGGATGTCGCCCATGGCCCTCATGTTGTCGACCATGGTGTTGACCGCGGAGTCGTCGGCGTCGTAGACGGTACTCGAGAGGACGTGCATGACCAGATTCGCCGTTGCCGGAGTGCCGAGCACACCTTCCGGTGCAGCCTTCGAGACCAGTGACGTTCCCGCGACCGAGGTGTTTCCGACGAGCGGAATGTTCCAGTCGAGCCGCTGAAGGCTTGCGAGAAGGTATCCGAGTGGTGCCCCGTAGGCGTCCACGACGAGCGCCTGCGTGCCTCGGTTCTTCAGCGATTGCAACTGTGCCGTCATGTCGAGGGCTGCGGTGTCGTACTCCTCGGATCCGGTGCTACTCACACCTTCACCGCTCAGCGCGTCTTCCATCGCCTGTCCGAACACTTCACCGTAGGCGCTGCTCCCGTGGATGACGCCGACGGACTGATATCCCTTGCCCTTGATGTATCGCGCGATGGTCTCGGCGTTCTCGGCCGGTCCCGACGCGAGGTCGAAGTTGAGCGGGTATTTCTCCGGATTCGCCGAATCCTCGGTGGGCCCGATGTTGAACGAGAGGATCTTGTTCTGCGCGAGGATCGGCAGGGTCGCGGTAGTGATGGTCGACGGGCCGGAGTTGAGAAAGAGGTCGGGCTTCTTTCCCGACGCGATGGCCTCCCGCAGCTCGGACACGGCCGTGGTGGCGTCGCCCGCGTCGTCGACCACCGTGATCTCCACTTGGCGTCCGCCGACTCCGCCGGCCCTGTTCACCGCCTCCGCGCTTGCTTTCGCTGCGAGCACGGACGTCTGAGCATTCGCGGCGAGCGAGCCCTGCCCGCTGATCCCGCCGGTCACGAGCACCCGATACGGGCCACCGGCGGCGTCGGCGTCGTCTGCGTCCGCGCCGGAACAGCCGGTGAGAGCGAGTGCGGTCACGGCGAGCGCCGCAGTGAGAGCTGAGGATCGGATTCGCATGGGCGCCCCTTTGACGTCACGGAAAGCAAGCAAGTGCTTGGTTCGGCAAAAGGTAGCAGAACTAACGGTCGATGTCCGCCGAATGTCCCACTCGGCGGGAGGATCTGGACGGGCCGAGTCAGCGGAACGACTGCCGGATCGCCGGTTCTCGCCGCTCGAGGATGGTGGCGGTGTGCTGGCGCACCATGCTGTCGAGGTGCTCACCCTGCGGTGCGAGCCAGAAGTCGCCCCGGTCGATGCCTGCGAAGACCAATGCCGCGAAAGTGTCTGCGTCGAGACCGTCGGTACCGAGCAGGTCGCGCATCTGCGCGACCATCCGATCGACGGCCGGATGGGAGACCGTCCCGAACGGGTTGTCGAAGACGGACGTGATGACGGGCCCCGGCGCGAGCACGCTCGCGGACACCGGGGCGCCCACCATGCTCAACTCCATCTGCAGGCACTCGGTGATCGCGACGACCGCGAACTTCGATGCGCTGTACGGCGACATCATCGGACCGGGCGCGAATCCACCGACCGATGCCGTGTTGACGACGCGTCCGCCGCCGCCCTGGTCGATCATGCGCGGAACGAATGCCCGGATCCCGTTGACGACACCCGTGACGTTGACACCGAGGGTGACGTCCCAGTCGGATTCGCCGAGTTGCCAGAGGAATCCGGCGCGCATGATTCCGGCGTTGTTGAAGAGCAGGTCCACCCGGCCGAACGAGTCGTACGCGAGATCGGCCAGGGCGTGCACGGACCCGGAGTCCGCGACGTCGGTCGCGCACGTGAGGGCGGCTCCGCCCAGGTCCGCGGCCAGACGGTCCAATGCGGCCGTGTCGATGTCGGCGAGGATCACGGCCATACCGCGGGCGTGCGCGTGCCGGGCTATCCCCGCCCCGATTCCCGAGGCCGCGCCGGTGACGACGACAACCTGCTTTTCCTGTGTTTCCGGTTCCGTCACGGCTCGACCGTAGGACCGTCGTCGGCCGCCTCGGCCCGGGTTTCTCTCTCAGCGGGACGTATTCACGTGCCGCGACGCCACAGCGGTTCGAGGTCCGGGCCCTCGTCGCCCTGCTGCTGCGCACCCCGGAAGCGTGCCGCGAAGACGATCCAGCCGATGGCGGCCATGAGCAGGAAGCTGACCAGGCGGTAGACGACGATCGCGGACACCGCCTCGGCGCCGGTCATTCCGCTGGCGGTCAGTGCAGGGACGAGCACGGCGTCCATGACACCGAGCCCTGCGGGCAGGAGTGGGATGGCCGAACCCGCGGCGTTGCCCGCCGCGTACGCGACGGCGAGTCCGGCGAACCCGGGATGGGCGCCGACCGCGTAGCACGCGAAGGCGAGGCACGAGGCGTCGGCGATCCAGTTGAACAGCGACCACCCGAACGCGCGGGCCGTGTCGCGGCGATCCATCCGGACAGCGCTCATCTGGTTCACGATGTGCTTCCACTGGCGGACACCGGTCAGCGGAGGCTTCTTTCGAAGCGCGTTGAATCCGCGCAGCGCGGTGACGCCGACACCTTCGAGGGCGTCGGGCCGCGACGCGGCGTACTGAGCCACGACGAGGAAGGCGCACAGGCCGCCGAACGTGAAGATCAGCGAGAACGGGTTGGTCTTGGCCCCCACGAGCAGTGCGCCCGCCAGTCCGACGAGCGCCAGGCCGATGGCCTGGAGGACGCCGGCCATCACCAGTTGCCACGTCGCGACCACCGGTGACGCCCCCCAGAGGCGCGTCTGCCGGTACGTGAACGTCGTCGCCAGAACCGGGCCGCCCGGCAGCGTCACGCTCATCGAATTGGAAGCGAACGTCACCGCGAGGGACTGCCGCTGTCTGACGTGCACATCCGCGACGCCCAGCAGGCAGCGCTGGACCCGGGCGAAACTCGACATCGACGCCAGCGATGCCACGACGGCCGCGGCCACCCATCCCCATTGGAGGTCGCCGAGGTTCTGGACGCTCTCGGAGAGGTCCGGCCAGATGAGGACGATCTCCACCGCGAGCACGACGACGAGCAGGCCCCCGATCACCCATTCGACTCGACGCCTGCGGGGCGTCGGGCGGGTGTCTTCGGCGTCAGTCATACGCGTCCATTACACATGGCCGGTGATCACACCGTGTATCCGCCGTCGACGTCGAGTTTCTGTCCGGTGACGAAAGCGGCCCGGTCGCTCGCGAGGAAGCAGACCGCCTCGGCGACGTCGGCGGCGGTGCCGAACCGGCGTAGCGGTATCCGGCTCATGGCGGCGTCGAGTGCGCGCTGATCGAGTTCTTCGGAGTTGATCAGCCGCTCGGCCATGCCGTCGGTGAGCATTCCGGGGCCGACCGAGTTGAAGCGGACGCCGTAGCGGCCCTCCTCGGCGGCGAACCCCTTGACCAGTTGTTCGATCGCGCCCTTGGTGCCCGGCGACAGTCCGTCGCGCACCGGATATCGGCTGGTGGCCGCGGTCGTGACCGCGACGACGGAACCGGACGCTTCCCGCAGCGCGGGGAGGGCGGCCTTGACGACGGTGAAGAAGGCGACCGCTTCCTGTTCGAGGTGCTCGGCGTAGTCCCGGGGAGCGACCTCGGACAGGTGGATCATCGGAATGTGCGGTCCTGCGGCGTGAACGAGGACGCCGAGGCCGCCGAAGTGTTCGATGGTCTGTTTCACGACACTCGTGACGCGGGGCTGGTCGGTGAGGTCGGCGGAGAACGACTGCGCTCCGACGCCGCGGCTTTCCAGTTCGCCGACGAGGTCCGCGGCGACGTCGGCATTGGATCGGTAGGTGATGGCCACGTCGTGGCCGAGGGTCGCGAGTTGTCGTGCGATGGCGGAGCCGATGCCGCCGGTGCCGCCCGTGACCAGTGCGGCGCAGCGACGTCGGGGGGTGCTGGTGGCGGGTGTCGCCATGAGGAACTCCAAGCGTGTGAGGAACGAGCGTCCCTAACCTAGCAACTGCTTGGTTTTGGTGTGCGGGAACGGTTCGCCCCGGCCGAGCGCAGCCTAGCCTGGCTATCCGACCAGGCCTTTTCGTCTTAGCCTGAACGCATGTCAGCAGAGAACGCCGAGCGGGCCGAGCCCTCGCGGCATCCAGACGAACCGCACGCACCCAGTCTGGCGAGCCGCCTCAACTGGTTGCGGGCCGGGGTCCTCGGCGCCAACGACGGCATCGTGTCGACTGCAGGCCTGGTGGTCGGGGTGGCCGCGGCCACCACCGAACGATCGGCGATCTTCACCGCCGGATTCGCGGGTCTCGCGGCCGGGGCGGTGTCGATGGCCCTGGGCGAGTACGTCTCGGTGAGCACCCAGCGCGACACCGAACGCGCTCTCCTGTCGAAGGAACGCCGCGAACTCACCGAGACCCCCGACGTCGAGTTCGAGGAACTCGTCGCGATGTACGAGGCCAAGGGGCTGAGTGGCGACACCGCCCGGACGGTTGCGCGCGAACTCACCGACCACGATGCGTTCGCCGCCCATGTGGACGTGGAACTGGGCATCGACCCGGACGACCTGACCAACCCCTGGCAGGCTGCGGGATCCTCGGCGCTGTCCTTCACGCTCGGCGCCCTCGTCCCGCTGCTGGCGATCCTCGTACCGCCTGTGCACCTGCGTATTCCGGTGGCGTTCTTCGCCGTGCTGGTCGCGCTGGCCCTCACGGGCACCGTCAGCGCGGCTCTCGGCGGAGCACAGCGAACCCGCGCAGTGCTCCGCGTCGTGCTGGGCGGGGCACTCGCGATGATCGTCACGTACGGCATCGGCCAGTTGGTGGGGACGGGCATCGCCTAGCTTCGGGCGACCGTCACTCGCTCCGGCAGATCATGACCGGACACGTCGCGTGGTGGAGCAGATTCTGGCTCGTCGAGCCCATCAGCGCGCCGAGCAGCGGTCCTCGGCCGTGACTGCCGACGACGATGAGCTGGGCGTCCCCAGCATGCCGCAGGATGACGTCGGCTGCGGCGCCCTGCTCGGCCACCCTCGTCACGGACACGTCCGGGTATCGTTCCGATTCGCCCGCGAGGCCCTCGGAGAGCAGTGCCTCTTCTTCCTGCTTCACCGCGTCCCAGTCGACGAGCATGCCGGTGCCGCCCGCGCCGAGCGTGGGGGAGCCCTGCCACGTGTGGACGGCGCTCAGCGGCGCCTCGAAGAACGACGCGAACTCGAATGCGTGGGCCACGGCGTCGCGGCTGAGGTCGCTTCCGTCGACCCCGACCACCACCGGACGCTGGTCGGGTGTGGTGACTTCACCCCGGAGAACGATCACCGGGCAGGGTGCGCGGTTGACGACGTGCAGCGCCGTCGAGCCGAGCAGCACCGAACGGATCGCTCCCGTTCCCGTGGATCCGAGCACGATCAATCGCGCCCAGTCGGCGGCCTCGAGCAGCGCGGTGCCCGCCGGACCGGGACTGATGGTCGTCTCGATCTCGAGACCGGGGAACTTCGGTCCCAGTAGCCGCTTCGCCGTCCCGATGATGGCCTCGCCGTCCTCGCGCAGCTGACTGAGGAACTGCGACTCCAGCATGATCGCAGCGGGGCTGTACAGCGGCCCGTCCTGCGGCAGAGCGTGCACGAGCGACAGCGTGGCACCCCACTTCGACGCGACTGCGGCGCCCCACAGGGCGGCGGCGGTGGAGGCGTCGGATCCGTCCAGGCCGACGACGACGGAATGACTGGCGGGTGTGCTCACGTCTGACTCCCTTCGCTCACGCTGTTGGGTACTCCCCGACTGTGCCCTACTTCCAGACTTTTCGGGCCGCCTTCCTCGCGGTCTTCCACTCGGGTTTCACCAGCGGCGTCAGGGTGTCGCCGCGATCGAGCTCACGCTGCAAGAGCATTCCGAGGCCCAGGCTCGACTCGGCGGAGTGCTGATCCTCCGCGACCATCGCGAGGATGTGGTCCCGTGCGACGACGGCGTCCTGGTACTCGCCGAGCACGTCCTGGAAGCCCTTGAACTTCGTCTGAGCGCGGCCGGAGGCCTTCGGTGCCAGCGACCGCGTCGCCTCGATCGCATAGCGCATTCGCTTGGCGCGCTTGCGCGCTCGGTGTGTCAGTTCGTCGCGCTCGCCCCGGGTGGTCGCGGCCGTCGCCTTCCGCACGCGCTTGCGGACGGACTTCGACAAGGTGCGCAGGGATTTCGCCACGGCCTTCTTCGAGGGCTCGCCGCCCCCGGACGCCTCGACGGCGACGAGGAATGTGTCGAGCCCGGCGAGCAGGTCGAGGTAGCGCTGGGAGTTGAGGGCAGCCAGGGCCGCGGGCCGGGCCGTCGCGGCGAGTCCCGAGAAGTATTCGTCGAGGCGCGCCCGCACGACCTCGCGATCGGGTATTTCCTCGGCGCCACCCAGCCGGTCCACGAGCCGGCTCCACTGCACCTCGGTGTCCCGCGCCGAGCCGAGGGCCTGACCGACCCAGCGGAGTTCGACGATCAACTCGTCGACGGTTTCCTGATCGCGCAGGCTGGACCCGTACACCTGGAGGACACTCCGGATGCGCCGGGCCGAGACCCGGAGGTCGTGGACGGACTCCTCGAGGTCGCGCCGCACGCCGAGGTCGGCCGTCACGAGAGAATCCTTCTGCGTCGCCAGGTACTCCAGCAGCAGTGTCCGGGGAGTGGACCCCTTCTTCCTGCGCGCGGGGCGCGGGGTGCCGGTCACCGCGTCGCCGAGCGCCCGCCGCAACTTCGACGGCGCGTTCGACCGAGCTATCCCGGCGTCCGTCAGCCGGGAGTCGATGGCGTCGAACAGGTTTCGGTCTCCGGCCGCGAGCTCCACTTCGATCTCGCGCCACACCCGCTCGTCGGATCCGGTCCCCGTCTCGGGGACGGCGGCGATCACGACGTCCGAGACGACCTCGGCGAGCGTCGTCCCCGCCGCGTCCACGAGCCGCTGCCGTTCGCGATCGGTGCTGACGAGCGCGACCGGGTTCAGGGCGGCGCCGCGGGTGACGGCAGTGAGCAGTTCCGCGAATTCCCGGGGCACGTCCGTCTCGGGGAGCTCGGCGTCGGGCGCCAACTGCAACTCGGTCCGCTCGTCCGCGCCTGCCGGGATCTTCAGGTGCCAGCCGGCGTCGTCGCCGCCTTCCCGGCGGCGGAGGGTGATTCCGGCGCGCAGCAGCAGAAGTTCGCCCGTGTCGTAGTACAGGGCGGACAGCTGAACGGTGTCGCGCCGCGGTTCACCGTCCACACCGGGCAATCCCGAGAGGCTGGGTATCTGCTGCTCCGAACCGGCCTCGTACTTGCGTTCCACTTCGGAGACGGACGTCGCGGTACTCATGTCCCCATCCTTCCGTCTGACCGGCCCGGGGGAAAGAAGCCGAGGTCACTCCGGCCAGTCGAGGCTCCGGACGCTCGCGAAGCGTCGCGTGACGCCGGAGTAGGGGTCGGCGAATGCGACGGACCGGGCCAGCAGCCGCAGCGGCGTCGAATAGTCGTCGGCGGCAACGTCGTAGAAGTCGGGATAGAAGTTGTCGCCGTGGATCGGGATGCCGAGCGAACTCATGTGCAGCCGCAACTGGTGCGTCTTTCCGGTGTGCGGCAGCAGCCGGTACCGGGCCGCGTCGCCGTGGACCTCGAGGAGTTCGATGCGGCTCTCGCTGTTGGCGGGACCGTCCACCTCGTACGCCTTCAAGACGCCCCGTTCCTTGACGATTCGACTGCGGACGGTGGCGGGCAGCGGGAGGTCAGGGTCGTAACGGGCGACGGCCTCGTACTCCTTGACCACCCGGCGCTGGTCGAACAGCGACTGGTAGTCGCGCCGGACCTCACGCCGCACCGTGAAGATCAGCACCCCGGCGGTCAATCGGTCGAGGCGGTGCGCGGGTGTCAGTTCCGGGAGGTCGAGGTCTCTGCGCAACCGGACCAGCGCCGACTCGGCGATATACGCGCCGCGTGGGGTGCTGGCCAGGAAGTGGGGTTTGTCCACGACGAGGAGGTTCTCGTCGCGGTGGAGGATCTCGATCTCGAACGGCACCCGTTTCTCGACCGGCGGATCCCGGTACAGGTACACGAATCTGCGGGGTGCGAACGGGGTGGACTCGGTGATCGGCTGCCCGCGCTCGTCGACGACCTCCGCGGTGGCCACCTTCTCGCGGAGACGGGTCTCGTCGTGTGGAAAACGTGCGACGAGGTACTCGAGCACGGTCGGCCACGAGCCGTCGTCCGGCATCCTCAGCCGCGTCGGGTTGAGGCCGTCGCGGACGGGAAGTGGGGCGTCGGGCACCCCGTCACGGTAGACGACAGGCTGCGGAAATCCGCCGTTGACCGCGGGGGGACTCATGGTTACTATCCGGTAAGTTTGTGACGCGGGCCACCCTGACTGGTCGCTGAGGCGCGTCATCGGAGGATTTCACGGGGGTTCGTGGTGATCGTGCGTCGATGGGCGTTTCGACCGGGTGCGGTGGCAGTCGCTCTGGCGGTGGGGGTGGGGCTCGCGGTGGTGCCCACGGTGACGGCGTCGGCGGATCCGACGGGCGGGGCGGCGGGGGTCGCGTGGAACGCCGCGGTCGACGCGCCGCCCGAGTACCCGGTGATCGCGATCGACTGGGACGTCCCCATCCCCATGAGCGACGGAACGGTGCTGAAGGCCAACGTCTATCGCCCCGCGGACGCCTCCGGCACCCCGATCGACACCAAGATGCCGTCGGTCCTCAACATCACGCCGTATACGAAGCTGGTCGGCAACGTCGTCGATTCCGTGTTCGCGGTGCCGGGGCTCGAGGACACCGTCGTCGACCTGGTGAACTCCTTCGACCTCGCCGGAACCCCGTTCGATGGTGTCGGGGAAGCGGCCAAGGTGCTCACCGGTGGCGGCATGCGCGTCTTCGGGATCAACCGCGACCTCGTCCGGAACGGGTACACCCAGGTTGTGGTCGATGCGCGGGGCACCGGTTTCTCCCAGGGGGAATGGCAGGCGCTCGGTCCGCTCGAGCAGCAGGACTCCGTCGAGATCATCGACTGGATGAGCAAGCAGGGATGGTCCGACGGCACGGTCGGCATGGCGGGGGTGTCGTACTCGGGAATCAATTCGCTGCAGGCCGCGGGCCATCAGCCGCCGGCGTTGAAGGCGATCTTCCCGACCGAACCGGGCAACGATCTGCTCCGCGACATCGTCGGAACGGGCGGTGGTCTCGGCGTGGGATTCATGCCGCTGTGGCTGTCCCTGGTCAACGGTCTCAAGTTCGTTCCCGACGTCCAGGCCCTCGCGCAGGGGCGCTTCGACCAGCAGTGGCTGCAGGATCGGTTGCGGGATCCGCTGACGCTGTTCCCCGCACTGATCGAAGCCATGACCGCGCCGGACATCAACGGTCTCGACCCCGGCACGCTGCGGGTGGCGCAGGACGGCCAGTTCTACGAGGAGCGGAAGGCGCAGGCCGCGAACATCGAGGTGCCGACGATGCTCTACGGCGCGTGGCACGACATCTTCGCGAACAGCGAGCCGCGGGTCTACAACGACATCCCGCTGCCTGCCGGTGAGAAGCAGCTGATCATGAGTGACGCCTACCACATCTCGTTCGGTGGCGGCTTCGGTGAACAGGGTGCGCCGCCGCGACTCGACGTGCTCGAACGCGCCTGGTTCGACAAGTGGCTGAAGGGCATCGACAACGGCATCGACGAGTACGGCCCGGTCACGCTGTACCAGCAGGGCAACGGCTGGACCACCACCGATCAGTTCCCGCGGGCCGGTGTCGACTACCAGCGGATGTACCTGTCGGGCGCCCCCAGTGGCACCGCCGGGCACGCCGCCCACGACGGCAGCCTGGTGTCGGCGAAACCCGGCGACACAGCACGACTCACCGTCGCACCCGGACTCCGCGGGCTCTGTTCCCGCGACGGCGCACAGGGCACCGCAGGCGCGGCCGTCGTCTTCGGCTCGGTGTGCAGCAAGGACTCCCGGTTCGCCGAGGCCGAGGGGCTGACGTTCACCAGTGCCCCCGTCGCGCAGCCGACCGAGTTGTCGGGTCCGGTCAATCTGCACCTCGAAACGGTGCTCGACGCCCCGGACGGATTCTGGGCGGTGACACTGAACGACGTCGCACCGGACGGCACGTCGACCTCGCTCACCAATGGCGCTCTCACCGCTTCCATGCGGGCCGTGGACGATTCGAAGAGCACCAAGTCGGCGAACGGCGACTACACCGAACCGCACCATTATCTGACGGTGGACGCGCGTCAGCCGCTGGTTCCGGGTGAAGTGACACCGGTGGACATCAACTTCGTACCCACCGACGCCGTCCTCGCGCCGGGGCACCGGCTGCGCGTCGACGTGTACGCGGGCAGCGTCCCCCGGTACCTGCCGCTCGGACCGATTCTGGCCGACAGTCAACTGAAGCCGCAGCACGTCGCGTTGTCCCCGGATCGGCCGAGTTTTCTCAATCTGCCGCTGGTCGGAGCGCAGGCGTGGTGAAAGGTTCACGCCACGTCCCGAGATCCGTAGGGTTGACGTCATGACCAAGTGGACAGCTTCGGACATCGTCGATCAGAGCGGCCGCACGTTCGTCGTCACGGGTGCCAACAGTGGTCTGGGGGAGGTGGCCGCGCGGGCTCTGGGAAAGGCGGGGGCGCACGTCGTGCTGGCCTGTCGTAACACCCACAAGGGGGAGGTCGTCGCACGGTCGATCGGTGACAACGCCGAGGTGCGCCGCCTCGATCTGTCCGACCTCGCCTCGGTGCGCGAGTTCGCCGTCGGCGTCGATTCCGTCGACGTGCTCGTGAACAACGCAGGCGTGATGGCGGTTCCGCAGCGCAAGACCGCCGACGGATTCGAAATGCAGATCGGCACAAATCATCTCGGGCACTTCGCGTTGACCGGCCTGCTGCTCGGCAAGATCACCGATCGGGTCGCCACGATGTCGAGTGCCGCACATCAGGCGGGAACGATTCACCTCGACGACCTCAACTGGGAACGTCGCAAGTACAACCGTTGGAGCGCGTACGGGCAGTCGAAACTCGCGAATCTGCTGTTCACGTACGAATTGCAGCGCAGGCTGTCCGCGGCGGGGTCACCCGTGAAAGCGGTGGCCGCGCACCCCGGTTACGCGTCGACCAATCTGCAGGCCCACACCGAGTCGGTGCAGGACAAGCTGATGGCCGTCGGCAACCGGATCTTCGCGCAGTCGGCGGAGATGGGGGCGCTGCCGATGCTGTACGCGGCCACGGCCCCCGACGTGATCGGCGGCAGCTACATCGGGCCGGACGGCCTGTTCGAGCAGCGTGGCCACCCGAACGTGGTGGGCTCCAACAAGAAGTCGCGGGACGAGCACACCGCGCGGGCGCTGTGGGCGCTGTCGGAGGACCTGACGGGCGTCGAGTTCAAGTTCGGGTGACGCGACGCCCGTCAGGGTTGCTCAGTCTTCGGTGACCTCGAGGGTGACGTCGATGTTGCCGCGGGTGGCGTTGGAGTAGGGGCACACCTGGTGTGCCTTCTCGGTCAGTTCGAGCGCCTCGGCGCGGGGCAGGTGGGGGAGGGACACCTCGAGGGTGACGGCGAGACCGAATCCACCGCTGTCCGTCGGGCCGATGCCGACGCGGGCGCCGACGGCGGAGTCGGCGACGTTCGCCTTCGCCTGACGGCCGACCAGCTGGAGTGCGGAGTGGAAGCATGCCGCGTACCCGGCGGCGAACAGCTGCTCGGGGTTGGTGCCGTCGCCGGACCCACCCATCTCGGTGGGGATCGCGAGGTTCAGGTCGAGCCGGCCGTCGGACGTGCGGGCGTGGCCGTTGCGGCCTTCTCCGGTCGCGAGGGCTTCGGCGGTGTAGACGATCTTCATGGTTACTTCTCTCCTGTAGGGGTGTTGACGCTGTGAAGTGATTCGGTGAGCCGCGACAGAATGTCCCGCAGGGCGACGAGTTCGTCGATGCCCATTCCCGTCGAGTCGGCGAGTTCGGCGGGAATGCCCTCCGCGGCGGCGCGGAGGGCCGCACCCTTCTCGGTGAGGTGGATTCCGACCCGGCGCTCGTCGGCCGAGGAGCGCCGGCGTTCGACCAGGCCCAGGGTTTCGAGCCGCTTGAGCAGCGGTGACAGCGTGCCGGTGTCGAGGTCGAGGGCATCGCAGATCTCACGTACTCCACGGCCGTCCTGTTCCCAGAGCACCAACAGCACGAGGTACTGCGGGTAGGTCACTCCCAACGAGTCGAGCATCGACCGGTATCTCGCCGTCATGGCCCGGGAAGCCGAGTACAGGGCGAAGCACACCTGGCGGTCGAGGGCGAGGTTGTCGGTCACCACTGAATAGTTGCACACAACTAGGTTGTGCACAACCAAGAACTGGAATCGGTGATTGCGCTTACACTGTTGGCCAGTGACACGGGGTGCTGCCCGGCGACGAGCCGGACGGCTGAGAGCAGACCCGTCGAACCTGAACTGGGTAATGCCGGCGAAGGGATGTCGCGGAGACGCCCGTATGCGCTCATCCGATGTCTCGTCGCCGACCTAACGGAAGGTGACAGCATGCAGCTCGACAAGCAGATCGTCCTGGTGACCGGCGGTGGGCGGGGCCTCGGCGCCGCCATCGTGCGGTCGTTCGCGGCGCAGAACGCGCGGGTGATCGTGAACTACCGGAACAGCCGGGAGGCGGCCGAAGAACTCGCGACCTCCCTGGGTGCGGACCGTGCGGTCGCGCTCCGGGCCGACGTCACGGACGCCGGACAGGTGGCGGCGCTGTTCTCCGCGGCGGAGGAACACTTCGGCTCACCGGTGACCACGGTGATCAACAACGCGCTCGCCGACTTCTCCTTCAACGGCGACGCACGCGACAAGGCGGACGTCATCACGTGGGATGCATTCGACTCGCAGCTGCGTGGCAGCGTGAAGGCGACCCTGCACACGACGCAGGCCGCGCTGCCCGGCATGCGTTCGCTCGGGTTCGGCCGGATCGTGAACATCGGAACCAACCTGTTCCAGAACCCCGTCGTCCCGTACCACGACTACACGGCCGCCAAGGCCGCGGCGCTGTCGCTGACCCGTACGCTCGCGGCCGACCTCGGTCCCGACGGCATCACCGTCAACATGGTGTCGGGCGGGCTGCTCCGCACCACCGACGCGAGCGCCGCCACTCCCGACGAGGTGTTCGACCTCATCGCGGCGAGCACCCCGCTGCAGCGGGTCACCACGCCGGACGAGTTCGCCGACTCGGTGCTGTTCTTCGCGTCCCCGTGGTCGCGTGCGGTGACCGGCCAGAACCTCGTCGTCGACGGTGGACTGGTCAAGGACTGACATGAGCGACGCCCGGCAACTGCACTTCAACGCGTTCCTCTACAGCTGCGGGCACCACGGCGCCGCGTGGCGGCACCCCTCGTCCCAGGTGGAGCGCCTCTGCGACATCGCCTACTACGAGGAGTTGGCGCAGACCGCGGAGCGGGGCTGCCTCGACGCGGTGTTCTTCGCGGACGGGCATTCGGTGCGCGACCCCGCGTCCGGCGGCATGTGGTTCCTCGAACCGCTCACCGCGCTGTCCGCGATGGCGCGGGCGACGGAGCGGGTCGGACTGGTGACGACTGTGTCCACCACGTTCTACACACCGTTCCACGCCGCCCGGATGCTGGCATCGCTCGACCACATCAGCGGCGGCCGTGCCGGCTGGAACGTGGTGACATCCATGTTCGACGCCGAAGCGCGCAACCACGGACTCGAGGCGATGCCGCCGCACGACGAACGCTATTCGCGCGCCGCGGAGTTCGTCGACGTGGCACTCGCCCTGTGGGATTCGTGGGAGCCCGACGCGCTCGTGCTCGACCGTGAGGGCATCTTCGCGGACCCGGCCAAGGTGAAGCCGGTCGAGCATCGGGGAAAGCATTTCCTCGTGGACGGTCCGCTGAACGTGCCGCACTCGCCGCAGGGTCGTCCCGTGCTGTTCCAGGCCGGCGCGTCCGATCAGGGCCGCGACCTGGCCGCCCGGTGTGCCGAGGGCATCTACGCCGTCGCCTACGACCTCACGGCCGCGCAGAGCTACTACGGCGACGTGAAGCGGCGCATCCGCGCGGCGGGCCGCGACGCCGACGCGGTGGTCGTGATGCCTGGTCTCGTGACCTATGTCGGCTCGACCGGCGAGGAGGCCCGACGGAAGAAGGCGGAACTCGACGCGCTCCTGCCCGTCGAACAGTCGCTGGCGCAGTTGTCGATGTTCGTCCAGCAGGACTGCAGTGCCTGGGAATTGGACGCACCGGTTCCCGCCCTGCCGCCGCTGTCGGAGTTCACCGGGCCGCAGGGCCGGTACGACACGATCCTGCGGATCATCGACAAGGACCGTCCCACCGTGCGGTCGCTGCTGGGCACGTTGGCGGCCGGCGGCGGCCACTGCACCATGATCGGAACCCCGGAATCGATCGCCGACGAGATCGAGGTGTGGTTCCGCCGCGGCGGGGCCGACGGCTTCAACCTGATGCCGCCGCTCTACCCGAACGGCCTCGCCGACTTCGTCGACGAGGTGATCCCCGTCCTGCAGAAGCGTGGACTGTTCCGCGCGGAGTATGAGACAGAGACTCTGCGCGACCATCTCCGGGGGCGCCCGTAGTTGCCACCACAAAGAACACAACCTTCTCTAAGTACGCAACAGTGACTGTGAGCGTCCCTCCCCCCGACACTGGCTGTTATCGCGATCACACCACGACGCGAGTTCGGACGAGGAGTGGCAATGCTGGTAGCACTCGGCTTTCTGATGGTGGCCGTGTTCATGTTCTTGATCATGTCCAAACGGGCCACTCCCGTGGTCGGGTTGATCGCCGTCCCGGTCGCATTCGGGATCGCGGCCGGGGCGGGCCTCGGCATCGGCGACATGATCACCGACGGGATCAAGGCGCTGGCACCGACGGCCGCGTTGTTGTTCTTCGCGATCATCTTCTTCGGGATCATGATCGACGTCGGCCTGTTCGACCCGCTGGTGAAACTCATCCTCCGGCTCGTCCGCAACGACCCCATGCGGCTCGTCGTCGGCACCGCGGTGCTCGCGATGGTGGTGTCGCTGGACGGTGACGGATCCACGACGTTCATCATCGTGACGTCCGCACTGCTGCCGCTGTACATGAAGCTGAAGGTCAGCCCCGTGGTTCTGACGGTGGTCGCCGGCCTGGCGAACGGCGCGATGAACATCGTCCCGTGGGGTGGACCGACGGTCCGGGCCGCCGCGGCGCTCGGAATCTCACCGTCGGACGTGTTCGTCCCGATGATCCCGTCGCTGGTGGTCGGACTGCTCGTCGTGCTGCTGTTCGCCGTGCAGCTGGGCTACAGCGAACGCCGCCGCATCGGAACGCTCGAGCTCACCGACGAGCGCCTCCTCGTCTCCGCAGGCTCCGGCCTCCGACGGTCCGTGACCGGATCCGGATCCGG